>NZ_JAOTGI010000011.1:0-65733 GCF_044427255.1 Streptococcus sp. 2021WUSS126
ACGGGCATTAGTCAAGTAATTATAGCACTAACCTGAACGAAGTTCAGCGAACGTCTTTAGACGTCGCTGGAGAGAAACGGCTTATAGCCGGTGTACAAGCCACCCGTTTTCACGGGTGGTTATGACTTACATTTTCAGAGTCTCTGTTGATTGAAGACTCCTTCCTATTGCAATCCCTGTTCTTTCTTATAGTCAATCACGATCATGCCTATCCAGTTTATTTCAACCCTCGTGACCGACGGGCATAGGCTTTCCAGTCAATCCCACGCGCTTCGCACCAGTTTTGTACATTTGGAGCCAAGACCAAATCTTTCTGACGGAGTTCCTCAATATTCTTAGCACCCAGCATGGTCATGATTTCTGCCATCTGCCATTGGAAGGTTTTAATAGCCTGCAGGCCGTCATCAAAACGATGCCCCTTACCATCCTTGACATACTGAAGGAAATGATTGGACATCCCAACAAGGTCTGCACCGAGGGCCAATGATTTGACAATATCTAGTGGTGTCTTAATACCACCAGATGCAATCAAACTTGGACGAACTTCTTCAGGAACAGACATGGCTTCTACCAAGGATGTCACAGTTGACTGACCCCAACCCTCTAAGTAGGTATAATCATTGAAGGTTCGACGGGCATTTTCAATCTTGGCGAAATCCGTCCCCCCAGTACCAGACACATCAATGGTCTTGACACCGACAGATGCCAGCTGGGCCACTGTTTCACGGCTCATGCCAAAACCAACTTCCTTGACGATGACAGGTACTTCCATCTCCCGCACCAAGGTTTCAATATTCTTCAACCACATGGTAAAATCACGGTCTCCCTCAGGCATAACAATCTCCTGGGGTGCATTGACATGGATTTGGATGGCATTGGCCTCCAACAAATCCACCGCCCGCTTGGCATTCTCAACACTGTGGTGGGCACCTAGATTGGCAAAAATAATGCCATAAGGATTTTCCCGACGCATTACGGAGAAGGTTTCCGCAACAGACGGATCCTTGATCGCCGCACTAACCGAGCCTGAAGCCAGAGCAATCTTCCCAAAATGCCCCATAATTCCCAAGAGGCGATTGATTTCCCGCGTCTTCTTGCTTCCACCGGTCATGGCATTGATGAAGAAAGGAAAGGCAAAGTCCAAACCAGCTACACTGGTCGAAATATCCACTTCATCCACCTTGGTTTGAGGCAGGGAATGATGGACAAACAAGGTCTCCGTAAAATCCTTGGCCGGTGTGGCACTATATTGCTGGTTGGCCAAGCCAACGTGTTGATCCTTGCGGTCTAAACCAAATTCTCCTAGATAAAACATAGGGTTCTCCTTATTCTCTACTTGTGATCTTTAGTTGGAGTGGAAGAATGCCGGCTTGTTGCCAAGCCTTCTCAATCGCTACTTTTTGTTCCTTACTGTCTACCAAGCAAATGCCGCAGTCACCACCGCCTGCACCAGATGATTTGGCCACCGCTCCATAAGTCTGGGCCAGGTCACAGAGTTGGCTCAGTCGAGGCGTTTCAATGACCAAACCCATTCCTCTCGCAAAGTCTTGTAAGAGCTTGCGGTTCTGAGAAATGGCCTGTCTTACTGACGCTGAGTCATTTGTCTGACAAGCTACTATCAGCTGCTCTACACAGGTCTTGGAGTCGGCTAGAAACTGGCTATGAACGTGCTCTTTTTCTGCCTGACTTTTTTGACTTTCCATCTGGGAAACCAATCGATCTGTCGAAGCCGCCGACCCTGTCCAACCAACCAAGAGGTCTAAGCCTTCTGGTAGCTGGATAGGGCTGATGGACAAACCTTGCCAATCACTTTCCACCAGATTAAGCAGGGACAGCTCTGCCATTTTCCCTAAAAGCCAAGAACGGTCCAGGGAATGATAGGCAATCAAGCCACCAAAACTGGAAGTCGCCAAATCTCCGAAGGAACCCGTCATACCTAGCTTGGTCTGGGCCAAAGCTGCCAGCTTATAGGTCAGGAGGGCATCTGGTCGGTGACCGTAGTAGATCAGCAGGGCCTTGACCGTTGCAACCGTCACTGCCCCTGACGACCCCAAGCCGTACTTAGCACCTGAAGTCTGGTCATCCAGGTCAGACTGGACCGCTAGGCTGTAGGTTGCTTGACAGGACTGACCTTTGGCTGTCAGATAGGCTTCTGTCACCTGCATGGCTGTTTCAATCAGAGCATAGGGATGGTCACCTTGGATATAAACGGCACCTTCCTTACGCTCCCAAGTCAGATAGAGGTCTGCTTGCTGGCTGGAATGAAGAAGGCCGTGGTCACTTTTTTCAATGGTGACAGTCAGGTATTGGTCAAGGGCCGCAATCACTGCGGGATAGCCTGCCTCTACAACTGCGTATTCCCCTGCTAGAAAGAGTTTTCCAGGTATCTTTACTTGTACTTTCATGCTACAAGCCCTTTTCAAACGTTGCTTGTGAGGCCCTCCACTCGTCTTCACTGAGGACGTAGGCAGCAGGACCAGGCTTGCTGGTAATGATTTTCTCTCTTGGGAAGACTTTTGTCAATTCAGCTACTAGCTCATCCATTTGACTTGCTCGGCAGAGGACCTTGACATTCGGTCCTGCATCCATGGTCATGTAGGCTGATAAGCCACTTTCCTCACGAACCTGACGAACTGCCTCTTGGGCCACTAGGCTATCGGCTGACCAGTAGGTAAATGGCGGATTGGCAGAAAGAGTCGTTGCATGCATTTTCATGCCATTGTGCTCTGTGATTTGACCAAGTTTTTCAAAATCACGGCTGGCAATAGCTGCCTTGATGTCCACCAAGTCTTGTTTGGCTGTTTCTACCCAGGCTGCGTAAAATGGGGAGGTGGCAATCGTGTGGTCCATTCCCTCTCGACTAGCAATCTTTTTCGGTCCAGTATTGACAGCTAAGACGACCATGGCAATATCCCAATCAGCATCGTCAATGGGATGAGCCATAGAATCTTCCGAACCCGTTCCCATATCCCACTCGACAAAGCCGCCGAATAGGCTACGGGTGCTAGAGCCAGAACCCCTGCGAGCAAGAGTTGATAGGGTGGCTGGTGACAAATCTAAATCCAAGGCAGTTGCAGTTGCAAGTGCAAGTGCTGCGAAGGCTGATGCTGAGCTGGCCAAACCAGCCGCAGTCGGAACAAAATTTAGACTTTCCACTCGGGCAAATGCCCTTTCACCTATATATTCGCAAAACAAATCCAAAAATTGAGAAATTTTTAAAATTTCTTTTTCTTTTTGTAAGATTCCGTTGAGATAGAACTCATCCGCAGTTAATTCCGGGTCAAAAACGACCTTGGTATCAGTATAAAATGCGTCAAGGGTCAGGGATAGACTGGAATTCATGGGTAGGAATAATTCCTTATCTCGTTTTCCCCAGTATTTAATCAAGGCAATATTGGTATGGGCACGAGCTATGCCTGTTTGTTTAGTCATTGGTTTCTCCTAAGTACTGTATCCAGGTTTGGCGGGCACCTGCTTGGTCAAGGATGTGTGCAAGATTTTGGGCTTCCTGGACTGTTCTGGCCAGGGTAATCATGCAGCCACCTCGGCCGCCACCAGTTAATTTGGCTCCGAGGGCTCCATTTTCTTGGGCAAGGCTGACTAGCTTATCCAGGCTAGGATCAGACACGCCTAATTTTTGCAGGAGGGTATGAGCTTGGTTCATTCTGCTTCCTAGAAGCTCTGCCTGGTCTGTGGCTAAATCTTCCTTGGCCTGTCGGGTCAAGTTGCCCAGTTCTTCTACTAGCTTGATAGCCTCTGGCTTTTTCTCCAGCAAATCCGCCACGTCTGAAATGGCTTCTAAGGTGTTTCCCGTCACGCCTGTATCAGCCACTACCAAGTGGGCACGGAGTTTCAGCTCCAAGGGTTCGATGGGCTGGTGCTTGATAAAGAAGACGGGGGACTTGCCGCTGGTGGTCGCCGCATCTATGCCTGATGGATTCCCGTGAGCAATTTTTTCCGAAGATTGGACGATGTCCCAGAGTTCGCTGTCAGTCAGTTCTTTTTCATAGTAGGCAAAGAGGGCGCGTGCCACTGCAACTGCCACGGCTGCACTGGAACCCATACCTCGCTCAGCAGGAATGGTGGAACTAATCTCGATATGAATCGCTGGGTCTGTCGGTGCCCCGATACGATAGAGCGAGAAACGGATGGCATGCTTGAGGCTTTCCCAGATTTTTGGCATCTTGTGAACTAAGCCTTTATAGAAGTCACAAGCAACAGTCAGCGCTTCCCCTTGAGCAGTTACCTGAGCAATAATTTCAACAGCAGAAAAAGGCATAGCAATTGCAGGCTGGCCATAGACCACCGCATGCTCTCCCATCAAAATGATTTTCCCATTTGCTTTTCCTACTACCGACATACTTTTCTCCTTATACAATCACTACTATTATACCATTTTTACATAAGAATAGAACACACGAAAACAGCCGACCGCGGCCGACTGTTCTCTAGGAGATTATATGATACCTAGCTCTTTGTCGCGTGCGACTTAGAGATAGGGACACCTTTAGGTGAAAAGAAAAACTTTCAAAGCCTACCCAAACACGAAAACAGCCGACCGCAGCCGACTGTTCTCTAGGAGATTATATGAAAAAGAAATTCGCTATTTCTAGCTTGAATATAGTATGTAGCTACTAACTTAAAAGAAACTGAAAGTTTTCTTAGCCTTATCTTAAATTGATTCTTGTTTTGAATACCTATACTGAAAAAATAGCACCCCTGCTCGGAAGGCATTATCTAAAATCGTTGCAATCCAAATGGCTGACAAACCGATTTTAAAAAATGTTACAAGTAAATAAGCTATGCCAATCCGCACTAGCCACATACCGATAGTTGTGGCATAAAAGGGTAATCTAGCATTTCCTAAACCTTGCCACAGAGCTGTCAAAATAAGAGTACCAGCTGTAAAGGGAACTCCCAACATGGCATAAAATAATACTGTTTGACTAGCTTGTGCTGCTTGAATATCCTTAGTATAAAGATCGATTAGGAAAGGACCCGCAAAATAAGTCACACCAGCTACCAAAAACATAAACAGCAAAGAAAGACTAAAGCTTGTTCGAAAAATATGTCGGACCATAGCCTTATCCTGTCTGTGTTTCGCTGTAAGGATGATTGTCGCGGTAGCAATCCCTAAAGCCGGCATATAATTAAACTGCGTCAGGGTTTCTCCAATCGCATTTCCAGCTACCGTCGCTGTTCCTAAGCTGGTAATCAAAGCTACGACTACCACATCTCCCACCCGCATCATCAACCGTTCACCAGTTGCTGGCAGGGCAAGTCTAAGCAGTTCTTTATCAAAGGACCAGGTCCATGGTTTTAAAGAAATTGGTAAGCGAGACCAAAGCAGGCTACAACCAATCAATCGCGATAATACCGTTCCAATCGCAACCCCTGCTACACCTGCATGAAGCACAAAGACTGCAAATGCTGAAAATAGTGCATTTAAAATGTTAGAAAGCAGGCTGATATACATAGGAAAACGTGGTTCCCCCAAGGTTCGTAAGATTGCACTCAAACTTGTCATAAGTCCAAAAAAAAGTGCTCCCCCACCAACCAATATCAAATAAAGACCTCCAGCCCGTACCACTTCTGACTCTGCCCCCAAGCTAGTAAGTACTATTGGACCTGCCAGAACTGAAAAAATCTCTAAAAGAAGACCGATAAAAACTGTAAACTTGACACTTTCACTAGCAGTTCCTCCAATGCCTTCTGAGTCCTCTTCACCCAAAGTCTGAGCCAAACGAGAAGACACCGCTGCTGCTAGGGCAATAAAAACCGCCTGATAGACGGCTAAAATATTATTAGCAAGGGAAACTCCAGACAAAGCTACGATGCCAATACTGGCTACTAGATAAGAGTCTACTACCCCCATTAACATCTGGAGAAGGTTTTCCCCCATGGCTGGAAAGGCAATGGTTAAAATTTCTTTATAGATTTGTTTGTTCATAATCACTATTTCAACTGTTTAATATCTACTATTTTATCACAAACAAGATTCAATAGCTCTTCATCGTGAGAAATTAACAAAACCAACTTATTCTTCATTTTTAAGTCTACTAAAGCGGAAGCAACTTGTTGCATTCGTCTCAAATCCAAGCCGCTCGTCGGTTCATCAAAAATGAAAATTTCCTTATCTGCCAGTAAGCTGGCCACTATCATCACGCGCTGTTGTTCACCACCCGATAAACTGACCGGATGCCTCTCCAACAAATCCGATAGACCAAAACGAGCTACCAAATGTTCATCGACAGCTCTATTTTTCCTTCCAAGAGTAAGTTCTCTCTTAACACTTTCCGCAAATAGTTGAAGTCGAACATCCTGCATAACAAAGGCTGTTTTTTCCAATCTCTGGCGACCAGACAAGGTTTGACCTTACCAAGAAATCCTACTCTTCTTATCTTCCGCTAAACCGACCAGATAACGAGCAAGGCTTGTTTTTCCAGAACCATTCGATCCAATCAAACCCACTACCTGTCCTGGTGCCAAACAGAGTTTTTCAATCTCGTAGAGAGTATTCTCTTTCTGACTTACCGATAAATTTTCAACAAGTAAACCCTCTTTATCATTAACAAACTGGTCCGCCAGCTCCGCTATTGCCCGCCCATAAGGCTCCGAGTCATAACAACGCAGTCCCATATCCTGACGACATTCTTCTGTCCGACTTAAAAACTCATCTGCTAGATAATCCGTCACCACTTGCCCATCTTGAAAATATAAATAGCGATCTGCCAACTGACTGAGATAAGACAGTCTATGCTCGGCAATAATGATGGTCTTTCCTTGGCTTTTTAAAGTTTTCAAGATGTCCTGTACAATCGCAATCCCTTCCTGATCTAGGTTGGCAGTCGGCTCATCTAAAACCAAGACATCTGTCCCTTGCATGGCTGCAACGGCCAAGGCTAGACGTTGTTGCTGACCACCTGATAGACTGGAAATCGTTCGCTGGCTAAGAGAAGCCAAACCAAATAATTCCATAACCCAAGCCAGGCGATTCTCGATTTCTTCTCTTGACAAACCCTGATTTTCACAAGGGAAAACCAATTCCTGCAAGACCTGACTATGGAAAAATTGAGTAGACGGATGCTGAAAGACTGAAGCAATGTACCGAGATGTTTCTTCCAGACTAGATTTTTGTAAATCCAAGTCCCCTAAGAAAATTTGTCCCGAAAGCTGAGCAGGATAATATTCTGGCGTCAAACCATTCAGTACCTTGAGAAAACTAGACTTTCCAGAGCCACTCTGCCCACATAAAACAACACACTGGCCTTCTGGGATAGTCAAATCCTCTATCTGCAAGGCTGGTTTATCTGCCCCTGAATAAGTTAATGCTACATTTTTTACCGTCACAGCCGGACGAGAATCAGAAAAACGAGACAACATAAGCAAAGACTCCAATCTAGCACGGTCCAAGACGACCGAATATATGCAGGTGATTTTGTAGATACAGCCAAACCTTTTGTCAGACTGGCTACTGTCAATTCCTGAGCTGTTCGCAAGAGAGATATCATCAAGGGAACCAAGAAAAACTCCATGTACTGGAGTGGCTTACAAACCACATCTCTCTTCCGAAAAAAAATTCCTCTAACCTTCAAAGAGGCACAAATCGTACGAGCATCCTGTTTAATGGCAGGTAGGAAACGAAACATTACTCCCAACGTCAAAAGAAATACCTCTGGCAAGTGCCATTTCCGCAAGCCATGAATGAGTTCGTAACCACTTGTCGTCATCAGCAATAGATGTCCTGCCAAAAGCGGAGGCCAGGGATAGGTCAATACAAGCAACAAATGCGTCAGCCATGCTGGAAAAAATGTAATATAGGATAACAGACAAAAAATAGAATAGGCTATCGGACTCATTATAGCCATTTTCCGCTTTCCAGAAAACCAGAAAAGCAGGCTAAGGCCTAAGACCAGCACTGCATTTTCTAGTATTGTAAGACGCATCCCATAGGTAAAACTAGTGAAGATGACGAGAATAATTTTTGTACGAGCATCTAATTTCATGAAAGATAACCTGATTGTTTAAAATAGCGCTGAAGCATATATTGACCAAACAGACCACTGATAAGAGCTGTTAAGATAATGGTCGTTGACAACCAGAGTACATTCCCTGGAGTGAAATCAAGCATGACACGAGCGATGTATTCTGCTGATTTTCCACGGGCCAAAAGATTGGCCTCATAGGCATCACGCATGAACCACATAAGAATAATCGGTCCCAGGTTTCCAAAAGAGAAAATGATATAGCTAAGAAGATTGGTCCATTTTTGTTTATAGTGACCTGACTTCGCTACCATTTCTGCCAAAAAACCAAAGGTCAAGCTTGGGAGAAAGGCCGCTGTCATATAGCCTGATAAGAAAAAGAAACAGGCCATTACTGCTCCAACCAGACTAATTGAACCAAATTTACCAACCTTGGCTACCAATAACATATAAACAGGTCCTGCCAAAAGGGCTGCTCCAGCAGGTGCATACATCATATTACCCGAACGATCAAAAACCAAGCTCAACAAGGTTCCTAGACCAACACAAACAAAGTAGAGGGCAGCAAAAGCCCCTGTTACCATCAGATCTTTTACTTGTAATTTCTTCATTTATTTTTCCTTTACTAATTGTCCATCTTCCAAGCGGAAAATGGTATCCGCACAAGCCATGGTCGAGCTTCTATGGGAAATCAAGAAAACCATGCCCTGACAGTGTGCCTTGACCAGCTGGATAAAACGGGCTTCGTTGAGCGAATCCAAGTTACTGGTCGGCTCATCAAAGATATAGCAGTCCGCATTTTTGAGCAGGGCCCGCATGAGCTCCAGGCGTTGCCCTTCTCCTGCTGAAAAGTCACTGGCTTCTACAATCGTATCCAAACCCTGCGGTGCTGCCAAAATTCGTTCTTTCATGTGGCATTTTTCTGCCAACTCCATAATGGTTTCATCCGATACATCCGTCCGCCCCAAGACAAGATTTTCCCGAATGGTCTGGCGGAAGATTTGCGGCACCTGAGGCACATAGGCAAAGGATCCCTGCAAATGAGCCTTGTCCACCTTCCGACTATCCAAGCCAGACAGGTTGATTTGACCTTGCTGCCAGTCATACCACCGCATGATTAGTTTCATCAAGGTGGATTTTCCTGCACCAGACTCACCGACCAGACCGATGATGCCCCCCTGTTCAAACTGGACAGACAGGTTGCGATAAAGCCCTGTTTCTCGGTCATCATAGTCGAAGTCCACTTGCTCAATAGCAATATCCGTCACGCTGACCTCTACCAAGTCGCCTGTTCGCTCTGCTTCTTTTTCATCCAAAAGAGCATAGATGTTCCGACCAGCATTCATAGCCCGCTTGAAACCAAGAGGCAGACGGCTGAGTTCCAAGAAGGGAGCAAAGGAGCTGGTAAAGGACACCAGGAGGGCCACACCAGTCGCCAAGTCCAAGCTCTGACTGCCAACCAAGTCGAAAGTCAGCCAGGCAAAGCCCATAATAGACAGGCCCACCACCAAAAAGGAAACAGCATACTGCATAAAGTTGGTCTGGGCAACCTTTCGTTCCTGACCATTGACCTCCTGACTTTTCTGTGTCAGATTGGCAAAGCGAGCATCTGTCTGCTGGAATTGCATGAGATCCTTCATGCTTTTAAGACTTTCAATAAAGTAGGAAACATAGCCCTTGCGACTGGCATTTTGCTCCTTGAGCAAGAGTTGCAGCTGCTGGGCAAATCGATTTGGAATGGCAATAGCCAGAAGGGCATAGGTCACCAAGGCTATAAGGGCCAAGCCCCAGCTGGATAGACCAAAATAGACTGTCAAGCCAAGAGCCACCAAAATCCCTGTACAAATCGGGGCAATGGTATGGGCAAAGAAAACCTCCAAGGCCTCGATGTCCTCCCCAATCATCTTGAGCAGGCTACCACTGTCCTGCCGGTCCAATTTCCCAGGAGCCAAGGCCCGCAATTTCGCAAAAATCAGACGGCGGTAGGCAGCCAGGGTATGAAAGGCCACATAGTGACCGAAGTAGTGCTCACCATAGCGAAAGGCACCGCGTAGAAGAGCCAGAATGACTAGGGTTCCCAAAGTCCATAGCGGAGCAGGATTGCCAGCAAGGGCATCAAAAGCCAGGTAGACCAGGGTTACTGGAATAGCAATGGTCACCACCTGTCCCAAGACCGCAAAGCAGACCGCCACCGCAATCCGTGGCAAGAGGTGTTTCATCGAGCCCAAGAGTCTCGGAATCAGCACCCGCGTCGGCATTTCTTTCTTATCCATAAACGGCTTCCTCCAATTCTCTTTGTTGATCAACCAGCTGACGATAGGCCAAGCTAGTCTGATAAAGCTTGGTATGGTTGCCTGTCACAGCCCCCTCCGCAGACAAGAAGAGAATATCATCTGCCTGCTCCACCTGCTTCATCTTATGGGTAATCATAATGACAATGGCACCCTTGGCCACCAAGTTAATCAAGTCGTAAATCAAGCCTTCATTGTCCTGATCGACGCTGGAAGTCACCTCGTCAAAGATATAGAGCGAGCGTTTGGCCAAGACCGCACGGGCACAGATGACCTGCTGGCGTTGACCAGGCGACAAAAAAGCACCGTCATCGCCCACAATCGTGTCTAGACTGTCTGGCAGATTCTTGACAAACTGCAAGACCCCATGCTGATCTGCCCAAGCCAAGATGTCCTCCTTGGACCAGGCACAAGCCATACGTAAATTCTCATAGATTGACTGGTTGAGCAAGGTTGACTGGCCCGACACATAGAGGACCTGCTCATTCAGCGACAACTGACTGACACCTGAAATCTCCTGCTCACCCAAGTAAATCGCCCCCTTATCCGCCTGCAAGCGTCGCAAGAGCAGCTGGGCCAAGGTCGTTTTCCCCTGACCTGACTCACCGGCCAAGGCATAGACCTTACCAGCTGTCATGGTCATAGAAACATCGTTCAAAACTGGCTTTTCTCCGTAGGCAAAGGCCAGATTTTCCAGTTTCAGACTGTCAAAAACAGGCAGATGAGCAGCATCGATTTCCTGCTCCGCTGTCATGCTGTCCAAGAAACCAAAAATGCGATCCGCCATCTTGGTATTCATCATGACCAAGTGCATACCGTAGCCCTGCTCCCGTATGGGTGCAAAAAACTCCGTCGCAATGAGGACAAAGAAGAGCATAATAAAGAGGGAAAGATTGCCTGTCGCTAGGCTATTGACCGCCACAAAACCAGACAGACCAATCCCCAGATACATGACCGCATCCATGTAGCCCACCGCTTGCAGCTGGAAGCTGAGCAACTCCATGGTCGCATCGCGGAAGTCCTCCGCCTGCTCATTGAAGGTCTTTTCATAATCTGCGTCCGCCTGATAGGAATAGAGGGTGTTGAGCCCCTTGAGGTCGTCCAAGAAAAGATTACCCACATCCATGTAGGAGCCCCAGTAGCGATTCATGATCCGCTTGGACCGCTTCTGCATCGCGATAATGGAAATAGGAATCAGAGGCAGGGCCAGGATGAAAATGACTACACCTAGCGGGAAAATCAGAAAGACCAGCAAGAGAACGGTCGCACAGTTGAACTGGGTCCGCAAGGAAGAAGCCATGTAGTAGGAATAGTAGGTATCCAGGCTGTCAATCCCCTGGGAAGCGATGTTAAAGACATCTGCCGCCGTCGCTTTTGATTCAAACTGACCGTCCTTGGCCAAGAGGGCCTCAAAGCAGGACTGCTTGAGCGAATCCCGAGCAAACTGGGAGCCCAGACCCTGCAAACGCTTGGCAATCAGGGCCACACCATAACCAAAGGCATTGAGCCCCAGCAAGATGAGGACAAACTGTACTAAATCAACCTGCCCACCCTCATAGTAGGTCACAAAGCCCTTAGCAATCAGATAGAAGGAAATAATCCGCATCAAAAACTGCACCCAGGATAGAAAGGCTGCCAAATAGACCAGCTTCATCTTGGGCTTGATGCGTTCTTTGAGCCGCTTCAAGAGGGCTTTTTTCTTTTCTCTGGAGATTTTCCCCTGTTCTTGTGCCATACGCCACCTCATCTACAAGTATTCCTATACAGGATATCATTCTTTGAATTATCTGTAAATTTTAATTTAAATTACAAAAAGAAAACAAACTGCTCAAAATAAGCAGTTTGTCATAAAATAAATTGATATTAGACACCCAGATAGCGCTCTACTTCAGCTTGCATATCTGCAGCTGCAACAACGGTATTGTGGCGGACTGGTGCAGTTTCCAAGCCGTCCACAGCTGGTGGTAGGGCTACACCTGAAATCTCATGCAATTTGGCAAGGGCTTCGAAGTCAGTCAAGTCTGACTGGCCTGTCACAGCTTCAACCGCAACCACTGGGAACTTGTACGGACTTGCTGTGGAAGCAATCACAGTCGGAGTTTGGTCACCTGTTTGCTCCACATACTGTTTATAGACAGCTGAGGCAACAGCCGTATGTGGATCTTCAATGTAGTCGGACTCCTCATAGACACGCTTGATTTCCGCAGCGGTTTCTTCTTCTGTCGCAAAGGCAGCAGCAAAGAGAGATAAGATATCCGCGTCAGCTCCTTGAATGTCATACTGACCAGTTGTGTTCAAAGCTTCCATCAGCTCAGCTGTTTTTGCAGCGTCATTCCCAAAGAGATGGAAAATCAACCGCTCCAAGTTCGAGGACACCAAGATGTCCATGGACGGACTAGTGGTCACGCGGAAGGTACGGTTCTTGTCGTAAACGCCCGTCGAGAAGAAGTCAGTCAAGACATTGTTGTCGTTGGACGCACAGATGAGCTTGCCAACTGGCAGACCGATCTGCTTAGCATAGTAGGCCGCCAAGATGTTGCCGAAGTTGCCTGTAGGAACGGTGAAGTTGACCTTGTCTCCCGCCGCAATCTCACCAGTCTTAACCAGCTGAGCGTAGGCATAGACATAGTAAACAATCTGTGGCACCAAGCGGCCGATGTTCATGGAGTTGGCAGATGAAAACTGAAGTTTCTTAGCCGCCAATTTGGCACGAAGAGCCTCATCATTGAACATATGCTTGACGTTGGTTTGGGCATCGTCAAAGTTTCCGTCAATGGCCACCACGTGGGTATTAGCCCCTGTCTGCGTGGTCATCTGCAATTCTTGGACCTTAGACACCCCGTCGCGTGGGTAGAAGACGATGATTTGCGTGCCAGGAACGTCTGCAAAACCAGCCATGGCTGCCTTTCCTGTGTCACCTGAAGTCGCGGTCAAGATGACAATCTCATTTTCCAAACCGTGCTTTTTAGCCGCCGTCGTCATCAAGTAAGGGAGGATGGACAGAGCCATATCCTTGAAGGCAATGGTTGAGCCTCGGAAGAGCTCCAAGTTGTACTGACCGTTGAGTTTAACAACTGGGGCAATAACTGGCGTGTCAAACTTGCTGTCGTAGGCGTTGTTGATACAGTAGTCCAGTTCATCTGCTGTAAAATCATCCAAGAAAGCCGACAAAATGAGCTTAGCAACTTCTTGATAAGAAGCATCTTTAAGAACAGAAAAATCCAAGTCAACTGTTGGAATCGAAATCGGTGTAAACAAACCACCGTCGGTCGCCAAGCCCTGCAAAATCGCCTGACTTGCCGATACAGTATTTTTAGCATCACGTGTTGATTGATAAACTAGTGTCATGGTATCCCTCATAAAAAATCTATTTTTTCTATTCTACCACAAATTGACAGAAAATTGTGAAAGATAAGCCAAGAAAACCGAACAGATGTCCGGTTTTCTTAGTCGATACTGCCACCAATCCCCTTAAATTTTTCAACCAAGGCACTAATTTTTTGGAAAACTGTCTGCTTCTTCGTATGATACTGAGGATTGAGGGGACTCATCTTTGGCAAGGTTTCATTGAGAGCATTCCCATTCTCGCTGGCATATTCCCTCCTCAAAGAAAGTTGAATATACCGCTTGGCACTCTCTTCATTCAAGCCTTCTTGCTGAATAAGCTCGGCAACTTCTTTTTTCTGTTCCTTCCGAGCAAAGAGGAAAAATTTTTCGATAATGTCCGTCTTATCCACAAAACTATCCAAATCACTTCGACGAATAAACTTCACAATCAAGTCTTCCTTGGCTCGATTACCAAGACTGGCACGAATTGTCCGTATGATTTCTTCTACCAAAGCATCCTTGTCCGATACTGTTTTATTGGTTTCAAAAATCAATTCTAAGATATAATCCAGATTGATCTCTTGTGATTTCAACAACTCAATCTCAAAGACCACCGAATCCCAGTCTACTGTTGATTTACTGTCTTGTTGGTTTTGGCGTTCTCGGGCATACCAATCTCTGATGTCATTGTAGGCGGAACGATAGTCCTGAATTTCCCGAACTGTCGGTATAGGAAGCTGAGCCAGCTCTTCCATCGTTTCAATCTCCATCTGGTATTTAGCTTGAAAAGCAGCTACTTCCTCAGGATTTTCAAAATCAACCATCTGAACAGCCTGCAAACGCACAAAGTCATCGTAGTTTTGGAGAATATTATCCAACTTCAAAAACTTCCCAAACAAATCTACAAAGGCTTTCTTATCACTTTCTTTGACAATCTCTCTTGGATCTGGAAAACGCTCCAGGAGCTCCTGAGCAACAGCCAAATAGCCTGCTTCTTGTTCACCAGCATCGACATAACCCTCCAAGTAATCTTTATAGGAGCGTTCCAACAAGACCTCTGCTGTTTCCGTTTTTCCAAAGAGCTTGATAGCATCTGTCGTCGCCTTCTCCAAATCTCGAAATGTTACGATATTGCCAAAAGACTTGGTCGCATCATAAATCCGATTGGTTCGTGAAAAAGCTTGGATAAGACCATGATAGCGGAGATTTTTATCTACAAATAAGGTATTCAAAGTAGGGGCATCAAAACCTGTCAAGAACATTCCCACTACAATCAATAAATCGACCTCACCCGTCTTCACTCGCTTGGCTAAGTCACGGTAATAATTCTGGAAATCATTGCCATTGATTGTGTAATTGGTTTGAAACAGCTGATTGTAATCATGCACGCAACGACTCAAAAATTCCTTACTGCTGAGGTCTGGTAAGTCAGTCGGAGTAAAATTCTCATCATCAATTTCTCCAATCGCAGCCTGGGTCTCATTAGCTGCAAAAGAGAAAATCGTCGCGATTTTTAGTGGTTTTTCTCGTCCTGCTTGCTGCTCCTGCAATTCCTGGTAATAGGCTTTGGCAGCTTCAACACTAGAAACGGCAAACATAGCATTAAAGCCTTTTCCTGACTGGCGATGTGTTTTTTGATTGAAATGCTCCAAGATATAGCTGGAAATTTCTGAGATGCGAGTTGGGTGTAAAAGAGCTTTCTTGGTCTCAGCAGCACTCAACTTTTCCAAATCCTGCTCTGTTTCATAGGCCTTGAATTGTGGACGGACATCATTGTAATCCACCATGAATTTCAAGACCTTCTGATCCCGTATGGCATCAGTAATAACGTAAGAATGGAGTTCTTTTCCAAAGACAGATTGAGTGGTTTCTGCACCTAAAGCATTCTCCACCTTAATCGGTGTCCCTGTAAAGCCAAATTGACAATATTTCTTGAATTTTTGCTTCAGGCGTTTTTGGGCCTCTCCAAACTGCGAGCGGTGACACTCATCAAAGATGAAAACCACTTGCTTGTCATAGATTTCGTGCTCCTGCTCTTTTGTCATGAAATGATTGAGCTTTTGAATGGTGGTCACCACAATTTTATTGTCATCTTTTTCAATATTTCGCTTGAGCCCTGCAGTACTGTTGGAGCCATTGACCGAATCTGGAGAGAACCGCTGGTACTCCTTCATGGTCTGATAGTCCAAGTCCTTGCGGTCCACCACGAAAAAGACCTTGTCCACTTCGGCCATCTCTGTCGCCAAGCGGGCTGCTTTAAAACTAGTCAAGGTCTTTCCAGATCCAGTCGTATGCCAGATATAGCCACCTGTTTCCGGTCCACTCTTGATTTTTGAAGCAATAGCAGAGCGAATTTTCCAGATAATCCTCTCAGTCGCCGCAATCTGATAAGGACGCATGATTAGCAGGGTATCACTGGTATCAAAAACGGAATAGTTAATCAAGACATTTAACAAGGTCTGCTTGCTTAAGAAAGTTGCCGTGAAATCCTTCAAATCCTTGATCGGATTATTATTCTTCAAGGCCCAATTCATAGTGAAATCAAAGGAATTCTTATTCCGCTTGGTCGTATTGGCAAAGTAGCGGGTGTCTGTCCCATTTGAAATAATAAAGAGTTGCAGGTACTTGAAGAGGGAATTTTCTTCGTTAAAACTTTCCTTGCTGTAGCGATGAACCTGGTTAAAAGCCTCCCGAATGGCAACTCCACGTTTTTTCAACTCAATCTGAACCAAGGGCAACCCATTGACCAAAAGGGTCACATCATACCGATTGGCACTCGTACCCGTCTGCTTCATCTGGTTAATGACCTGCAATTTATTTCGACTGATATTTTTCTTATCCCACAGGTAGATATTTTGAATATGCCCGTCATCAAAAATAAAGTCATAGACGTGATCATCATGAAGCTTACGCGTCCGATCAATCAAACTCTCGCTTGGTTTATTCAAATACTCATCCAAAAACCGTTGCCACTCCGCATCCGTGAAGCTAACACGATTGAGCATTTCCATCTGCGTCCGAAGATTCCCTAGCAATGCTTCAGGAGTGGTCAGGTAGTTCAGATACTCATAACCTTGCTGCTGCAAATCCGCAATCAGCTCCTTCTCCAAATCAGCTTCTGTCTGATAATGATTGGGCTGTACTGACTTCACATACTTGTCCAAAACGATGAAATTGTTGGATTCGATAATCGGGTCTGTTTGAATGAATTCGGACATATTTTCTCCTTCTATGTTCATTTCTAATCTCTATAGAACTTCTATATTTTGTACTATATCTTAGAATGTATTTTATATTTTAAGGCTTTTTCAATGATTTTTTTCCTGTTCTTAAGTTGTTCCATCATCAGATTATTAGTATTAGGAGATATTTTATCAAACACCCTCTGGGCTCTTTTTGCATAATCAATAAAGTTACTTCTATATCGTTCTGATTTTCCAAAATCAGTATAAAGAGAATATATTTTATGTCTATTGGGTAGCTTTTTAAGGGACTTTCTTCGCTTTATCACATAGGATTTTTGTATGAGCTTTTTTGCATCACGATAAAATTTGCCAATACTTTTCTCTCTGATTTTGACATCAATTCCATTAAATGTAAAACCTAAATAATCTATTTGACTAGCCTTGAACTGGATAACATCTTGTACTTCCCTTTGACGAAACAGTCTACACTTTAGCTTTTCTTTCTGGATACTAATTTCATTGAGACTAGATAACATTTCTATTCTTTTTAGAATAGTGTCTTTAAAATCATTAATTGTAGATTTATCATCTATTTTCAATGGTAAAACCAATATAAAATCATCAGAGTATCTTTGATAAAAACCATTGTATTGAATTGCTATGCTATTCATCTCTATATCAAAGTCAACTGCATAAACATTAGCCAAAACTCCACTAATGGGACTACCTTGAGGGATACCAAATAATTTTTTATTATACTGAATTTTATGAACTTTTCTATAATTTCTAAACTCTTGAAGATTATGGAAATAGGCTCCCTTCTCCCCAGTCGTCTCTCGCTCTAATATCTCCTTAGATAAGTAACCAAATTTTGTAATTGACTTAAAAACATTGTACCAATCTTCAGAAAGGCAATCCACTTTTAGCACCCTCGCTAGACGTTTTTTCAGCAAAAAATGATTTAATGTATCGAAGTAACTTTCAAAATCCCCAATAACTATGAGACTAGCTTCACACTCAACGATTTTTGATATCGCCTTTGCCGCAAAATGTATATTTGATTGTGATGGCTTATTTATCCTATAAGCGACGGATAAATCGTCGATATTGTTTTCTCCCGACCAGATATCATATTTTTCATTCAACATATCGCTATAGTAACGATAAATATAACTATCCAAATGTCCAGCATAATAAATAGAACGTTTCTTTTCCTTTACAATACCTTTAGTTTCTCCATCCGCAAGTTGTTTTATATATTTTTTTATTACAAGATCATAATGAATAAACGGCAAAAAACTATGTCTTGCTACACATAAGGGGTTCAGGACATAGTTTTTTACTTTATCAAAAGAGATTTTCCTATCAATATGTTTATATTGTTTAGTATTATATGTACGGGTTTTAGGCATATAGTTATAAAACAAAAGGAGCAATATGAGTCTTTAGGTCGGTGTTCCTAAGTTACTGACATCATATTGCACACTTCTTTTCTTAAGCACCGAGTAAAAAATTCAAATCTATGGTTAACGTTAGTTGAATATTAATGTCAAAGATGTATTGTGACATAATTATTCCTCCTATGGCAGTGGATGCTTGATGTATGAACCACGAGATATTTGTTGGAAGAGGTTGCAACCTCTGAACGTTCAGAGAAACAGTTGCAACATTCTTGTTTCCATATTGTTCACCGGCAGATGAAATCTGAGAACGAGCGTGAATGTATCTCAACAAGAATAGTATACCACAAATCGTGATAAAATCTCTTTTACTATAAGCACTTTCTTATAGGCATCTATAATTATAACAAAATGTAATTAGGAAATCAAATTAAATAATTTATTCGACCAATACTCATATTGCTTCTGACGCAGTTCAATTTCCTTTGGCAAACCTTGAGAAATCGAAGTTGTTAACTCATCGAATTTGTCGAGAATAGCAACGATACGTTTTTGAGTTGAGAGAGAGGGTAAGTTGATAATGAATTTCTCCATATCTTTAGCATTGATACGAATAACTTTTGTTCCTGTGACTTTTTTCTCTTTTTGTCCTTGAAAGTGAATGGACTTAAAGAAGTAATTCAAAAATCTTGAGTGTTGAGTAGTTTTCGCTATATAAGCATCTCCCGAAATCCCTACTTCTTCATTCCCTTCCCAAACAACTGCCTTGCCAACATCTTCAACATTTTCGGAAGTTGTCGCCATGACAATATCCCTTGGCTGAGCTTTCTTTAATTTAGCAAAGACACTTTGGTCGGTGAAAGAAATTGTCTTATCCGTCGAAAAGCCATAGCGAGTGTAAATCTGACCGTAATGAATAACGGGGTAACCCTCTTCTGTAAAATCTTTCTTCTGAAGGCCATTTCCACGAGTAAAGGTGCAGATTGCCCCCAACTCTACCCGTATAGTTCCAAAGACCCACTGCAAGAGGCGAATTAGGTCGGACGCTCCCCGCTCACTGTCCACTGTCCACTGTCCAGGATACACGCCTTCGGCGGTGAATGTCAAGAGTTTTTCTCTAAAATATTCATACTGTTTTTGGCGTAGCTCAATCTCCTTGGGCAGTCCGATATTGAGATCGTTACAAACTGCATCAAAGTTGTCAAGGACCTCGACGATGCGAGATTGAGCTTTCTTACTTGGCACTGGTAGTTTATATTGTTCTACTAAACTATTTGAAATCGCTGGATAACTAGCTCCACTTTGATTTTCTTCAACAAAGTTATTAAAAGCATTAGAGCCCAAAATATGATATATATAATTGGGCAGAACCTCATCAGAGGCTCTAAATACATAAAAACCCGTGCTACAAATTTGATTATCAAATTCGAGAGGGATTTTAGCATATCTCCTCAATGTTGGTCGTGTGGTCCCAAAAATAATATCATTTTCTTTAACAATTTTTTGAGCTCGACTCGGTGCAGTATACTTAGTAATTTCTGTTGTTTCCGTAATCTTTTTACTATCCCTATCAACAGATGAGAGATCAATATAAGAAAAACATTGTTCTCCATGACTTTTCCAAGAAATATTTTCTGTTGGAAGCCCCACCTCCCCCAAAGTCTTCCACTCAACTTGATAAACCTCATCTTCAAAAGAGAGGAGTTTATCACGATAAAAAGAGTATTGCTTTTGGCGGTCGGCCAATTCTGCGGTTAATTCTGTAACATATTCCGTGAATTTGTCAAGTATTTTCACAATTTTTTCTTGAATTTTTAGGGGAGGTAACGGAAGAGGCATTTTTGTGATTTTATCACTTTTTAAAGCTGGAATACCTGCACCATGTTGGAAATCCATTAAATAAGATTGTTTCATTTTTAAAAAGTGGTACAAATATCTATTATTAACTCGTGTAATATCTGGCAATAAATAATAGCAATGTGCATTTGCCCAAAAATTCGTTGTCACAAAGTTAACAAATCCTGCCGAAGCTCCTCCCTGGCTTATAATTATTGTGTTCTCCGTTACATTATAGCTATCCGTTCTACCAGAATAGGTCTTTCCCCCATTATAAGCAGGATACTGACCGTCATCAACTAAGAAAGTCTTATTTAATTGTTTTCCCTTATTAACAACACACACTTCCCCCAACTCTTTCCACTCCACCCCATTAGGGCAGAGTTCAGCTATCATTTCTTCTATTTTGGTCATTTTTTCTCTCCCTCTTGAGCTGTTTTTCTAGGTGTTTGATGTGGGCTAGGTAATCTTTTTCGACTTGACTGAGGGTCTTGGCTTTATATTTTCGGTACTCTTGACTGACTTTTTCCGTCATCTGCTCGCGGGATATGGTTCCTGCATGGGTCAGGAGGTCCTCACCCGTTGCCTGTAATATCCGATCTACGTGCTGAATCCAGTCTGCCATGGTCATGACAATCTGACGTTGGGCCTGCCTCTCGGCAAAATCTAAATACCCCGATACCAACTGATTGAGACCTTGCAACTCTTGCTCGGTCAGATAATTTTTGGCAACTGTAGCCTCCGACAAAGTTGGCAACTCACCCTTGAAGGTTGTTAAGCCCATAAATTCCTTCTCACTATCTACTCTAGTGTAAATCAGTTCACTTGCGGTATGGTGATGAATGGCGTAATGCAACTTATTCTGCACCGTTGCAAAAAATTGCTGGGCTTCACTACTTCTTGCATTATAGTCACTTGAGGTCGCAAACAAGTCTAAAATCTGACGATAAAACACTTTTTCGCTTGAACGAATATCTCGAATACGGTCAAGGAGTTCCTTGAAATAAGACCCGCCGCCCAAATTTTTCAAACGGTCGTCGTCCATAGCAAAGCCTTTGATCAAGTACTCTTTTAAAACCGTTGAAGCGTAGTTCCGAAATTGTACCCCACGAGGTGACCGTACTCGGTAGCCAATAGCCAGTATCATATCCAGATTGTAGTAAGCAGTTTTTCGGCTCTGGGTTTTGCCTGCCATTGCCCCGTGTTGAGTGGTTGTCAACTGGTAGTTGACAACCACTTTTTCATCAAGTTCTCCGTCCTCAAAAATAGCCTTAATATGCTTGCTGATATTCTGCTTGGAAGTCTGAAAAAGTTCCGCTAACTCCAACTGGGTCAGCCAGACTGTTCCATTGTCCAGATGAAGTTCGATTGATGCATTGCCGTCATCTGTTGTGTAGATGATGATATCATTGGTCATGACTCAACTCCTCCACAATCTTATCAATTTCAGCACGCAGACGGTCAATATTTTTCACAGTTTCAGCGATATCTTTGTTCAACTGAACGATGTCAATCTTCTCTCGCGTATCTTCCTTTTCTACATAGGTTGAAACAGACAGGTTGTAATCATTTTCGACAATCTTCTCATGTGATGCAACTGAAACAAAGTATTCCTTATCTTCTCCCTTGTCAAATCCATCTAAAATAGTCTGTATATTGTCTTCGGTTAAGATGTTATTATTGGTTTCTTTTTTAAATTCCCGACTGGCATCGATAAAAAGTGTATCTGTCGTATTCTTATTTTTAGCCAAAACAAGAATACAGGTGGCAATAGAGGTTCCAAAAAAGAGATTGTCTGGTAGCTGAATAACAGCCTCCACAAAGTTTCCGTCTACCAAATACTTCCGGATTTTTTGCTCCGCACCTCCGCGATAAAAAATACCAGGGAAGGTCACGATGGCTGCTCTGCCTTTTGACGAAAGATAGGAAAGACTGTGCATGATGAAGGCAAAGTCAGCCTTGGACTTTGGAGCCAAAATCCCAGCTGGTGCAAAACGATCATCATTGATTAAAGTTGGATCATCGCTACCAATCCACTTGATAGAATACGGTGGGTTGGACACGATGGCATCAAAAGGCTTATCGTTACCGTGTTTGGGGTCCAGCAGGGTATTGCCACGCTCAATGCTAAATTTATCATAGTTAATGTTGTGAAGAAACATATTCATCCGAGCCAGGTTATAGGTAGTCATATTGATTTCCTGCCCATAAAACCCATCTTCAATAATGTGCTTGGTAAACTGCTTCTTGGCCTGAAGCAAGAGAGAGCCTGAACCACACGCAGGGTCGTAGATTTTGTTAATCTTATTCTTCTCATCTTTCCCCAGCATGACAATCTTAGCCAGTAACTTGGACACGCTTTGAGGGGTGAAAAATTCCCCGCCTGACTTACCAGCATTCGAGGCATAGTTTGAAATCAAGAACTCATAAGCATCACCAAATAGGTCAATTTTGTTGTCCTCGAAATCCCCAAAATCAAGATTGGCAATCTCTTCTAAAATATCCACCAAACGCTGATTTCTTTCCGCAACGGAATTGCCCAGACGGTTACTCCGCGTGTCAACATCATCAAAGAGGCCCTTGATATCATGCTCACTGTCATAGCCAACCGCACTATCCTCAATGGCATCAAAAATCTTCCTCAACTCCGTGTTGAGATTTTCGTTACCTCTAGCCTGTTTCACCACATTTGAAAATAACTGCGACGGATAGATAAAATATCCCTTGGTTTTGACTGCATCATCCTTGATGACATCTGTAATCTGCCCCTCTGGAAAATTAGCATAATCTACATCTGGATCTCCACCCTCGATGTAATTTTTAAAATTCTCACTGATAGAACGGTAGAACAGAATTCCCAAGACGTACTGTTTGAAATCCCAACCATCTACTGCTCCTCGTACCTTATCTGCAATCGCCCATATTTTCCGGTGAAGTTCCTGTCTTTGTGCTTGCTCTGACATCATCATTACCTCAATTTACTAAAAACTAGTATTAGTATACCATTTTTTCAATTGCTAGAGAACCCTGTCCCTATGGATATTTTCTCCCCCAACATACAACACAACTTCAAACGCATAAATTACCAATATAGACTAGTAAAGTCAGATTTCGCAATGACCTTTACCTTATCAACATTTATTAATCAACTATTCATGCACAAAAACACCAACCTACTCACGTAAGCTGGTGTTGAGAAAGTTTTGGAGGCTAGTCCAATTGTTTATACAAGGATTATTAAGAAATGATTTGTTAACAAACACTTGCATATGCATTTTGAAATCAGTTTTTCCTAAGAGAGTATAGGCGGCGAAGGCGAAGCTAAACCATCAAGGAATGATTTTCTAAACGAGACAAGGCGAACGACCGAAATAATTCTAGTCCTAAGTCTTTCTAGGCAGATTGACGAAGGTAGAACTGAAGTTCACCAAGGAAATCTAACGACAAAAGACGACGGAATAGGATTATTTCAAACGACCTGGACGTTCTTTGTAACCGTAGTAGGCGTCTTCGATGATTTCTTGCATGTGGTCAACCATTGCTAGACGTGGGTTAGCTGGTGTACATTGGTCTTCGTAGGCAAGAAGAGCCAATTCGCGAGAGTGTTCTTTGAGTTCTTTCTCGTCGATACCTTGTGCTTTCAAGTTCATTTGGATACCGATGCGTTCACCGAGGTCGTAAACTGCTTGTGCGTATGCAGCAACAGCTTCTTCTGGTGTTGAACATGGCAAGCCTAGAAGACGAGCGATGTCTTGGTATTTTTCATCTGCTTTATAGTAGTTGTACTTAGGCCATGTAGCTGTCTTAGCTGGACGAGTACCGTTGTAGCGGATAACGTATGGAAGCAAGATAGCGTTTGTACGACCGTGAACAGTATGGAAACGTCCACCAATCTTATGAGCCATTGAGTGAGAAATACCTAGGAATGCGTTGGCGAAGGCCATACCTGCCATAGTTGATGCGTTGTGCATTTTCTCACGTGATACAAAGTCAGCATTCTTCACTGAGCTTTCAAGGTTTTCAAATACTAGCTTGATAGCTTGAAGTGCTAAACCATCTGTAAAGTCGTTTGCTACTGTTGAAACGTATGCTTCTGTAGCGTGAGTCAATACGTCCATACCAGTATCTGCTGTAACGTGTGCAGGTACTGTCAATACGAGTGCTGGGTCAACGATTGCCACAGTTGGTGTCAATGAGTAGTCAGCGATTGGGTATTTACGGTTGTTTGCTTTATCAGAGATTACGGCAAACGGTGTTACTTCTGAACCTGTACCTGATGTAGTTGGAATCGCGATAAACTTAGATTTTTTACCAAGTTCTGGGAACTTGAAGGCACGTTTACGGATGTCCATGAATTTTTGAACTAGGTCATGGAAATCAACTGTTGGTTGTTCGTAGAAGAGCCACATAACTTTGGCAGCATCCATTGGTGAACCACCACCGAGTGCGATGATTGTATCTGGTTTGAAGGTACGCATCAATTCTGTACCTTTATAAACTGTTGTGATATCTGGATCTGGCTCAACGTCTGAGAAGATTTGGTAAACAACTTTATTACGACGAAGGTCCAATTGTTCGATGATACGATCTAGGAATCCAAGTTCTACCATGGCACGGTCTGTAACGATCATGACACGTTCAACGTCACGACATTTTTGGAGATATTGGATAGAATCACGTTCGAAGTATGTTTTAGAAGGAACTTTAAACCATTGCATATTATTTCTACGTCTTCCTACTTTCTTGATATTGAGCAAGTTCATAGCACTTACGTTGTCACTGATTGAGTTGCGTCCGTAAGAACCACAACCAAGTGTCAATGATGGCAAGAATGCGTTGTAAACATCACCGATACCACCGAAAGTAGATGGAGAGTTCCAAATAACACGGATAGCACGTACGATTGTACCAAACTCTTTCGCCAATTCTGCGTCTTCCGTATGAATAGCCGCAGAGTGACCGAGACCGTGGAATTCAACCATTTGGCGAGCTGCTTCAAGACCTTCTGCACGACCATCAACTTTCAAGACGGCAATAACAGGTGACAATTTCTCACGAGTCAATGGCTCTTTTTCACCGATTTCAGCAACCTCAGCTGCCAAGATGTTTGTTCCTTCTGGTACTGAGAAGCCAGCCTGCTCAGCAATCCATGCAGCTGGGCGACCAACGATGTCCGCATTCAATTTGCCTTCTGCACAGTTTTTGCTGTTAGCTTTCACACCGAAGCAGTATTCTTCAAGAAGAGCTTTTTCTTTCTTATTAACGAAGTAAGTTTTGTAAGATTTGAATTCTGCTACAAACTCATCGTAAACTTCTTTATCAATGATAACTGCTTGTTCTGACGCACAGACCATACCGTTGTCAAATGACTTAGACATCACGATGTCATGTGCTGCCTGACGGATGTTTGCTGATTTTTCAACATAGGCTGGAACGTTACCAGCACCTACACCAAGGGCAGGTTTACCACAAGAGTAAGCTGCACGCACCATTGCGTTACCACCAGTTGCAAGGATTGTTGCAATACCATCATGTTTCATCAACTCAGACGTTGCTTCCATAGATGGTTTTGTTACCCACTGGATACAGTTTTCAGGGGCACCAGCTGCCACAGCTGCTTCATAGACAACACGAGCTGCATGAGCAGAAGATTCTTGTGCAGATGGGTGGAAGGCAAAGACAATTGGATTACGTGTCTTCAAGGCAATCAATGATTTAAAGATTGCTGTAGAAGTTGGGTTTGTTGTTGGTGTGATACCACAAACAACACCAACCGGCTCAGCAATCAAAGTCAAACCTGTCACTTCATCTTCTTCGATAACACCAACAGTTTTCGTGTGGCGCATGTTATTGACAACGTGCTCACAGGCAAACAAGTTCTTAGTAGCCTTGTCTTCGAATACACCACGCTTGGTTTCTTCAAAGGCGTGCATTGCCAATTCACCGTGTTTATCAAGGGCTGCAACCGAAGCTTTCGCTACAATATAGTCTACTTCTTCTTGACCGAGTTTACGGAACTCATCAAGAGCAACCAAACCTTTTTGAACAAGCTCATCGACGTGCTTGCGCGCTTCTACCAACTTTTCTTCTGGTGATACTACTTTTTTATCAGCCATTGTATTCCTCCAAATATACTCGCTAACCATTTGTTAACTTTTTCACAATGTTATTCTACTATTTTTTATTTTATTTGTAAAGAGAAATTGTTAATTTTTTCACATTTTTTCTGTTTTGTTATAGAAAACGCTTACTTTTTCTCGTTTTCAGAAAACGTTCAGATTTGTTTCTGCTTTGTTTGGTCAAAAAATACATAAAGTAAGACAAATCTTTATCATTTATTCTTTCTCTAACATTTACGATACTAGTTTATCAAGAAAACGCTTCCAAGTAAATAGATTTTTTTGAAAATATTGTAGTAATTACGTGATAATTTTCAATTTTACATTCATTTGTCCCTTCTTTTCTACTCTTGCATTTTTGTCTACATTGTGATATTCTTAACAATATAAAACAACTATATTAACACATCCAAAAATGTACATAAAATATTAAAACAGGAGGTCTGCTTATGAAAGCAGTCGTTGTAAATCCAGAATCTACTGGTGTTGTCGTTGTCGATAAGGAACTTCGTCCACTCGAAGCTGGTGAGGCTTTGGTCCAAATTGAGTACTGTGGTGTTTGTCACACTGACCTCCACGTTGCCAATGGTGATTTTGGTAAGGTTCCTGGTCGCGTGCTTGGTCACGAAGGAATCGGTATTGTTACAGAAATCGCACCTGGTGTTACCAGTCTAAAAGTCGGTGACCGTGTCAGCGTTGCTTGGTTCTTCCAAGGCTGTGGCATGTGTGAATATTGTACAACCGGTCGCGAAACTCTCTGCCGTACCGTAAAAAATGCCGGCTACTCTGTTGACGGTGGTATGGCTGAGCAATGTATTGTAACAGCGGACTATGCAGTAAAAGTTCCAGAAGGTCTTGATCCAGCTCAAGCAAGTTCTATCACTTGTGCTGGCGTTACTTGCTACAAAGCGATTAAAGAAGCTCACTTGGAACCAGGTCAATGGATTGCTATCTATGGTGCTGGTGGACTCGGAAACCTTGCTGTACAATACGCTAAAAAAGTCTTCAACGCTCATGTTATCGCCGTAGACATCAATAATGATAAATTGGAACTCGCCAAAGAAGTTGGTGCAGATGTGACGATCAACGGCCTTGAAGTAGAAGATGTTTCTGGTTATATTAAAGAAATTACTGGTGGCGGCGTACACTCTACTGTTGTAACAGCTGTTTCCAAAGTAGCCTTCAACCAAGCTATTGACAGTGTTCGTGCTGGTGGATATGTAGTAGCTGTAGGACTTCCATCTGAATACATGGACCTCAGTATCGTGAAGACTGTGCTAGACGGTATCAAAGTGGTCGGCTCACTAGTTGGTACTCGTAAAGACCTAGAAGAAGCCTTCCACTTCGGTGCTATGGGACTAGTTGTTCCAGTCGTTCAAAAACGTCCTGTCGAAGATGCCGAAGCAGTCTTCAATGAAATGGTTGCTGGCACTATCCAAGGTCGTATGGTCTTAGACTTCTGCCACTCACACTAATTCATTCTCCACTATTTTCAAGAAGTGATTATCCAATCGCTTCTTTTTTATGGCTTCTAAAACCACAAAAAAGAAGCAGCCTAGACTACTGCTTCTCCAATTCTTCTAAAATACTTGTAAAATCTGTTTTGAGTGCTTCCAAGCTTGTTTCAACTTGACTTCTTGTCTGGTTATTTTTCACCACAACCTGTCCAGATTCAATTTCGCTGCCACCAAGTGTGATAATGGCCTTAGCTCCAAAGACATCTGCTGACTTAAACTGGGCCTTGAGCTTGCGGTCCAGATAGTCACGTTCTGCACGGAAACCTTGCTTGCGGATGGCTTGAACCAACTCGAGCGCTCCGCCATTGGCCTCCTGACCTAAAACAGCGATGTATACATCTAACTGGGTGTCGAGAGGAAGTTCAATGCCTTGCTTTTCAAGGACGAGGATGAGGCGTTCAATCCCCATACCAAAGCCGAAGGCTGGTGTTTCTGGTCCACCGAAATAGGACACCAAACCATCATAACGACCGCCGGCACAGATGGTCAGGTCGTTGCCACCTACCTCGGTCATAAACTCGAAAATAGTATGGTTATAGTAGTCCAAACCACGCACCATGTTGGTGTCGATCACATAAGTGATACCTAAGCTGTCCAGCATGGACTTGACTGCCTCGAAGTGAGCAGTACTTTCTTCATCTAGATAGTCCAAGATGGACGGTGCATTTTCCACTGCGACCTTGTCTTCTTTTTCCTTGGAATCCAACACACGCAAAGGATTTTCTTCTAGACGGCGCTGGCTATCCTTGGAAAGCTGGTCCTTGAGCGGCGTCAGATAGTCAATCAAGGCCTGGCGATAAGCGGCACGGCTCTCTGGATTGCCCAGACTGTTGAGGTGGAGGCGGATGTCCTTGATTCCCAACTCTTCAAAGAAGTGATAGGCCATAGCAATGGTTTCTACGTCTGTCGCTGGGTTATTGGAACCAAAGCACTCCACACCAATCTGGTGGAACTGACGGAGACGACCTGCCTGCGGACGCTCATAGCGGAACATTGGACCCATGTAATAGAACTTAGCTGGCTTTTGCACTTCTGGAGCAAAGAGCTTGTTTTCTACATAAGAACGAACAACCGGTGCCGTCCCTTCTGGACGGAGGGTGATATGACGCTCTCCCTTATCATAGAAATCGTACATCTCCTTGGTCACAATGTCTGTCGTATCGCCAACCGAACGGCTGATCACCTCATAATGCTCGAAAATCGGTGTGCGAATCTCAGCGTAATTGTACTGTTTGAAAATGCTGCGGGTAAAGTTTTCCACATACTGCCATTTGGCAGAATCCTGCGGTAGTAAATCCTGTGTTCCCTTTGGTTTTTGTAGTTTCATGGACTTTCTCATTTCTCTAAATATTGCCCTTTATTTTATCATATTTTGGTCTTTTTTGGAAATGGCAGAGCAGATAAAAAGCCATGTCTACTGACATGACCTTGTTTAAAAGAACTATTTCTTATCCACAATTTGGAAATTCAAGTCGGCCACTTCAATCTCAACCTCAAGTTTTTCTTCTGAATTCAGATTGAGGAGGTTTTCTAAGGCTGTTTCTGCAAAGGCCGCCACTTTTTCCTGGCGTTTTGTGTCATTCAATACTTCCTCACTTGTCTTGTAAATAGCTTCTTGGGATTTATCATTTAGAAATTCCTGTGCCTTTTGTCCAGAGGTGAAAGCATCCACTGCCTTATCTATAAGACCATTGCTATTGTTGCTGATTTTGATTGCTCCATGTTGCTGAGAATCAACTTCGACAAGAACAGGTTTCTTGAAGGTTAAGGTATTGTTTTGAATCTGAACATCTGACTGATCAATTCCCTCTAAAACCAGCTTAAACTCAGTCTGCACAGGAATATCAACAGACATTTCACGTCCAACAAAGAGCTTGGTAATAGGCTCAGTCCAGTCTGGCCAATCTTTTAATTTATTGTTTTCAAAGGTCTGGTTGGCAGTCGTATCCACCTCGGCACCTGCTACAACCAGCTTACTTTCCGCTTCAAACTTCTTAATGACAAACTCATATTGAACCTTATGGGTTCCCTGGAACCAAGCAAAGATACTATTTCTGAACCAGAAGACTCCTAGACCAACAACCAGTAGCAAGACCAAAAGGCTAGCCAACTTTTTCGCGAAAAACTTCCCAACTGTTTTCATACAGTTCTCCTTATATTTATTAAATAATTGGAACTCGTCCTATAACCATTATATATATATATATATATGCTGTCAAGTATTTTTTGCATTTTTTGAACATTTTAGCAAACTCACTTTGAGAAGTTAGGAAATAAAAATCTGACAAATTTTTTCAAAAAATCTGTCAAGTAACTTTACTTTACAAAAAACTTTTGTTATACTGTTAAAGTTGACGAAAGTCATACGCACTATTTTAGATTTAAAAAGGGCTTGACCCTGACATTTAATGGAGGAAAAAAGAAATGGCAGTACCTGCACGTCGCACTTCAAAAGCGAAGAAAAACAAACGTCGTACTCACTATAAAGTAGCAGCTCCAACTGTGAAATTTGATGAAACTACTGGAGATTACTCACGTTCACACCGTGTATCTTTGAAAGGATACTACAAAGGACGTAAAATCGCTAAGGCTGCTTCAGCTGAATAATAGAAGGGAGATACCATGCGCGTAAATATTACACTTGAACACAAAGAATCTGGTGAGCGTTTGTACCTTACTTCAAAAAACAAACGTAACACTCCAGACCGTCTTCAATTGAAAAAATACTCACCAAAATTGCGTAAACACGTGATTTTCACTGAGGTGAAATAAGACAACATACAGAAAGCCTATGAAATCAACGTTTCAAAGGCTTTTTCTTTTGTTTTTGACAAAATAACTGAATTTTAACTGATTAAAATTGTCTCACACCATATATGGTTAAGTTTTGATATAATTATTGTAAAATGACTAAATTGAAGGAAGCCTAGGTTTAGATGACAAATAAATTGATAACAAAGAAACAACATTACTATCCAAGATGTCTATTAAAACATTTTTCTGATGAACAAAACAAAGTAAATGTATATATTCGACAAGCACACAAATTATCAAAAATGAATTACGAAAGCATCTGTTCATCAAAATATTCGTATGAAAGTGAGGATATTATAGATAATGTTTTAGAAAATAAACTTTGCACCTATGAATCAAAAACGGGAGCAATCATTGATTATATCTTAAAAAATATGAATGCAGAAGATTTTATCGTTACAAAGGAACAACAGGAATTCTTATACCTATACCTGTGGTTACAATACTTAAGAACTGATGCTGGTAGAATCAATTTTGTTACAATGTATGAAAATATGCCTTTCTATAATCCTAGAACCTCACCTATCGAGTTAGAAGAAATACAAGCTAATAGAGTTAAGATTTTGAAGTTTAACAAATTATTTAAACAAGAAAAAGTTTTAGAAACTTACTTGAAAAACTTTGAAAAACCTGAAACAATGAATTTTCATATTGCAATTAGTGAAGAGAATCTATTAACCAGTGACAATCCAGTAATAGGTACCGATAAATGGAAACGAATTATTTTACCTATATGTCCATTTTTCTGTATTGAATTTATTGATAGTTCAATTGATAACGCTAAAACAATGTTTATCAGGTTAACTCCAGATAATATCAAATACTTAAATGAAGCAACCATCAATACCGCAAATTACTTCGTTATTTCAAATGAACCCTTTACTATACCTCAGAATACTTACTTATATAACCGATTTAAAAATAAGAATTGGACATTCGGTAGACCCCATTTTAATATACAAGACTTGAAAAAACCTTGAAATCAGCAGTTCAAAGGCTTTTTTCTTTTGTTTTTGACAAAATAACTGAATTTTAACTGATTAAAATATATCAAATAATTATTTCTGCTAAATCTAGCATAGCCTGTTCAATCTTATGTTTTCCTTTTTGTATTACATGAAGATAAATTTTCTCTATCTCCTTACTATCCTCAGAATGTCCTACAAATTCTCGAATAACATTCAAACTAGTATTGATAAAACAAAATATAAAACCAACTCCTTCATATCATTGCAAGCGATAAATTTCAATCTTGTCTTTGTGTCTTGACCTTACAAGAAAAGCACCTCAAAAATTAGATTTCACCTCTAACTTTTGGGGTGCAGTTCAGATTTTGGAATGTTTTCTATTTACAACTGTTCTAAATTTTCTTAGTCCATGATAGATAAGCCTTATTGACGTTCCAGAAACTTTAGTATTAGCGTAAAATCATTCCTCTTCTCTTTGCCTGTGTTGTTTGAAAAGATACAAACTTGATGCAAGGGTAGCTAGAGCACCACCTAGCCATACTAGGGTGTTACTCGTTTCACCCGTATTTGGTAAAGTCTCTTTTTGTATTCCTACCTTTGGAGCCGGTGAAAATCCAGATTCCGTTTTCTTAACTTCGGATTGAAACACCTCCGGATGGATAATATTGGGTTTATTAACCTCAGGTTGACCCTTTTTTGGTTGGATTCCGGTGGATTTCTCAACATCTGGGTGCGCAACTTCCGGAGATTTCGGCGTCGGAAGCATGACTTTCGGAGTCTCAGCTTCTGGGGCTTTTGGGGTCGGAAGTATGACTTTCGGTGGCTCAACCTCTGGAACTTTTGGGGTTGGTGGTAATACTTCTGGTCGTTCAGTTTCAGGAGATTTTGGTAACTCAATCTCAGGAGCATCTGTATCAGGCTGCTCAACTTTTGGCGTCTTAACCTCTGGAACCTTAGGTGCTGGGGGAGTTACTTTTGGTGGTACAACTTCTGGGGATTGTGGTGTCGGAAGCATGACTTTCGGAACCTCAACCTCCGGAGTTTTTGGTGGCAGAGGCGCCTCTTTGGGCGTCTTAACTTCTGGAACTTTGGGTGCTGGAGGCATTACTTTTGGTGGCACAGTTTCCGGACCCTTAGGAGCAGGAAGGTGAACTTCTGGAACCTTAGGTTTTGGCTGCTCAACTTTCGGTGTCTCAGCTTCTGGAACTTTTGGGGTCGGAAGCATGACTTTCGGTGGCGCAACCTCTGGAACCTTCGGTGTCGGAAGCATGACTTTCGGAACCTCAACCTCCGGAGTTTTTGGTGGCAGAGGCGCCTCTTTGGGCGTCTTAACTTCTGGAACTTTGGGTGCTGGAAGCATTACTTTTGGTGGCACAGTTTCCGGATCCTTAGGAGCAGGCAGTTGAACCTCAGGGTCCTTTGGTTTTGGTTGCTCAACTTTTGGAACATCTGCCTTTGGTACATCTATATCCGGAGTCCTATCTCCCCGCGGTTCAGGAATCCTGTCGCTTTCTGGAGATGAATCAGGTCTTGGGACAGATCCGATAATAGTAATCCCTTCATTATTCGGCTTAGCACTTTCCGATACCTTTAATCTCAAACCAGCAGCAGAAGTAATCTCATCTCTGGAGAAAAATATTCGCTCTTTAAAATTCTTCACCACAGCTAAAACCGGGAAAGTCTGCATTTCTCGATTTGTCACCCGTGCCGTCAGTTCATATGTCGCTTTTTCTTTAACAACGGAATCTCGCTGTACTTGTAGAAAATAGATGCTGGAACTTTCTTCCTTCCATTTTTCTAACTCTCCTCCTACACGTCCAACAGACCAACCCCACTGACTTTCAAAACTACGCTCATCATTATTAGCATTTTTTTCTCTACTGAAAAAGCGATACGGCTGCCCTCCAGAATTTGCCTCACTATTGACATCCTTAGGGAACTTATTGAAAATATCTTCTCTAGATTGGCTATCAATAATATTGGTTAATTGTAAGCCTTTTGGAAGAATAAAGTAATAGCCGCTCCCCTCGCCTTTAAAAACCCAATTTTTTCTATCAAAAGTTACTTTCCACTTAATTTCGTTATTATCTGCCGATATTTTTTCTATAGATACTGCATTCCTAATCTGTTCACCTTGATGAGTGTCAAATCTATAATAATTCGATTCTTGAATTAGTTTCTCTTCGGCTTGTTGAATATTTGAATCTGCCGTTGAAACTTCCGCCTCTGACACATTTAATGATTGAGATGGTGTATCCGGATCCGTCGCTACCTGCGCAGCACTTTCTTCTCTCGTAGAATCGCTAGAAACTAGTTTTTCTTCTGGAGCCTGTTTATCACCCTCTTCTGACATAGGTAACTGGTTATCCGTAGGTGAAATTCCATCAACTGCGGCAGCAGTTTGATTTTCTGAGCTAACCGTAGCAGATTCAGTAGGTATTTCTTGAAGATTGCCTGTTTCTGCGCTTACAGATGGTACGTGACATATTAGAAAACCACCTAGTACAGCTGTACTAAGCAATAGATTTGTCACAACTTTTTGTTTGCTCATAATGTGCTCCTTTACTCTATTTACTTCAATTTTTCACCAATAGACTAAGAACCTGTATTTACAGTTTAGCACTCCCATCTAAGGCTTTTTTAAAGCTACTCATCGTTCGTTTTTTCAAAATACAGCCAGTATTCCCTCAAAAAATTAACTTGACTAGCAAAAAACTATCTCTTACATAAAAGCCCTTTACTTGTGAGTACAGGTTCTAAAATATGGCGTTCAGATTTTTCTTCCAATCTAGTATTTTCAAAAATTGATATTATTGTTTTAGCGTTAGTATAACATCCTAAACTAAATTTTTTCTAGAGGCTATCTAATATTTATCTATTTTGTTATTTTCTAAGAATATTTAACAAAAAGACTCCAAACCAAGGCTTATACAGCGATGATCTGGAGTCTTTTATGAACTTAGAAGAGGGAAGTTCTTATATCTTATTCAATAATGACTATTCTTCTTTTTTGTTTTTGAATAGATACAAGCCTGTGGCAAGAGTAGCTAAAGCACCACCTAGCCAGCCTATTGCGCTACTTGCTTCACCTGTATTTGGCAAAGTTGCTTTTGGCGCCTCTGTTTTTGGCATCATTGAAGCCTTAGATTCAGGCTTCATACCCTCTGTTCGTGGCATTTGAGCTTTCTCTGCTTCTGGTTTATCTGCCTTCGGTTGCTTCATATCTGGTTTCTTAGTTTCTGGCATTGGTTTGTCAGTTTCTACTTTACCAGTTTTTGGTGCTTCCGAATCTTTCTTAGGAGCTTCCATTTGTGGTTTGTCCATTTGTGGTTGCTCTGCCTTTGGAGCTTCGGCTTTCGGCTTTTGTTCCTTAGGCATGTCGTCTGTCTTCGGTTGCTCCATGTCTGGTTTCTTAGTTTCTGGCATTGGTTTGTCAGATTCTGCTTTACCAGTTTTTGGCGCTTCCGAATCTTTCTTAGGAGCTTCCATTTGTGGTTGCTCTGCCTTTGGAGCTTCGGCTTTCGGTTTTTGTTCCTTAGGCATGTCGTCTGTCTTCGGTTGCTTCATATCTGGTTTCTTAGTTTCTGGCATTTGTTTATCAGATTCTACTTTATCAGATTTTGGTGCTTCCGGTTGGACATCTTCTTGTTTTGGAACTTCTGGTTTTGGAGTTTCTTTCGGTTGCTCTTCTGGTACTGATGGAGCCGGTGACGCTGGGGTGTCTTCCTTCGGCGCCTCTGGTTTCGAATCTTCCATTGGTTTTTCTTCTGGTACTGATGGAACCTCTGGCGCTGGAACTTCTTCCTTCGGTGCTTCCTCTTTTGGAGCTTCCGGTGCGTCTGGTTGTTTTTCCGGAGTTGATGGCGCTTGTGGTGTTTGTGGAGCGTCTTGTTTTGGTGCTTCCTTAGGAGCTTCCGGTTGCTTGTCAGGAGTTGACGGAACTTCTGGCGCTGGAGTTTCTTTTGGTTGCTCTTCTGGTACTGATGGAACCTCTGGCGCTGGGGTGTCTTCCTTAGGTGCTTCTGGTTGCTTGTCCGGAGTCGATGGCGCTTGTGGTGTTTGTGGAGCGTCTTGTTTTGGCTCTTCCTTAGGAGCTTCCGGTTGCTTTTCAGGAGTTGACGGAACTTCTGGTTTTGGAGTCTCTTTTGGTTGCTCCTCTGGGATTGATGGTACTTGCGGTTCATCTTTTGGAGCGTCTGGTACCTGTGGTACTTCTGGTGTTAGTTTATCAACCTTTGGTTCCATCGGTTTTGGTAATTCCTGACCTGGCTCTTCTTCCTTCTTAGGTTCTTCCGGTACTGGTACTTCTGGTTGTTTTTCCGGAGTTGACGGAGCTGGTGGTGTTTGTGGCTCTTCTGGTTTTGGTGAAACCTCCGGAGTCTCTTTTGGTTGCTCTTTTGGCTCTTGTGGTGTTTGCGGAACTTCTTCCTTCGGTGTTTCCTCTTTTGGAGCTTCCGGTGCGTCTGGTTGTTTTTCAGGAGTTGATGGCGCTTGTGGAGCTTCTGGTGTCTCTTGTTTTGGTGATTCCGGTACTTGTGGTTTTTCTTCCGGAGTTTCTGGAGCGTCCTTTGGAGCTTCCGGTGCTGGGAGTTGTGGAACTTCTGCCTCTGGATTTGTTTTTGGGGCTTCCTCTTTTGGTTTTTGAACTTTTGTTTTCTCAATAACAATCTCGCGACCAGCTACAGCAACTACTTGACTAAAATTATGATTTTTTTCATCAAAGTTCTTGATAACTGCCATAAGTGGGAAGGTACTTGCTTCTACGTTGTCCATCTGAGCTGTTAGCACATACTCCACCGTATTGGTATGTTTTGGATCGTCAATATAATAAATACTAGAAAAACGATTTTTCCATTCATTAAATTTACTATTTCCTACCAAACCAACGGACCAGTTCCATTGTTCACCTAAGCTTCTCTCACCACTAGCTTCCTCTCCGCCAAAGAAACGAAATGATGCTTGTTGATTATTACTTTCAGAATTGACATTTGTTGGAAATTGACTTGTAATATCACGACTATTATTTTCCGTAATCTTTGTTAATGTCAATCCTTTAGGAACAAGTAAATAATATCCACCTTTATTGTTATGAAAAGACCAGTTTTGTGGATTGAAAGTTACTTTCCATGAAACTTCACCCTTGCTCGTTACACTTGTTGGTTCTATAGAGACTGAGTTTTTATAATTTTCTTGCCCTGATTTCCCCAAAAGAGCTGATCTATTCGTATCTTGAACTTGATCTAAGCCCTTTATCGTCATCCCGCTCTCTGACTCTGAATCTTCCATTGGGAAAGATTCCATCTCCGAATCCTCCAAGACACTTCTCATAGCACGAGGGCGAAGAACTGATTCAGGCTCTGTGACATCTTTGATTTCTTCATTTAGAGTTTCTACTGGAGCATCGCTCTCTTCAAGCTTCTCTTCAGCTAAAAAGTCGCTTTCCTCTTCATTTGGTACTACCGGTTTATTAGTAGCATCGCTTGCATTAACTGATGTAACATCTGGTTCTAGCGATTCTGCCTTAACCGTTGTCGTTGAATAAAAGGCTAATCCCCCTAATACGACTGTGCTTAATAATAAACTGGACACAACTTTCTGCTTGCTCATAATTGGCTCCTTCTTAAAATATAGATTTATACATTTTCCCACTCATCTACTGGAAATGATAACAACTCACTGAATACATTTGCATGAATATTGTTGCATTTCTGGATAGATGATGGTACTTCAAAATATGGACCGTACCAAGTATATCAGCCGTAGCTATCTTTTATCTGTCACGCATCTGTTTTTTTTATGTTTTTCTATATATTGCTCACATTGAGCTTTGTCTCCATTTTTTTCGCTGATACATATCGCAAAGGCTGGTTTTGCCTCCAAAAAAATAACCTATCATTTCACGATAGATTACTTTTCACTATTTCCGTAAACCGATGGGTAAATTGGGCGGTCATTCCCCAAATATTTTCTGGTAGATTTTCATAAAAGGGAACGGAGCGTTTGTGGTGACTGAAGGGATAGTCAACCCCACCTCTCAAGCGTTCAAAGGGAAAGTCACAATCCGGTACTATTTGTGAATCCAGCTGATAATAGACTGGCTGAGTTGTTAATAGAGTTGATAGAGGCACTGTAAATATCCGAGCAACCTCTTCGTTAGGAAGGATAGTCGTCCAATCAAGATTTAACCGTCCAACAAAGCAATGAACGGTTGAGCACTCCAAAACCAAATAATCAATTTCTCCGAGTATATCAATTTGTTCAGGTTGAATATTTAGTTCCTCCATAGCCTCCCGAACGGCCGCTTGCTGTGGCGTTTCTCCTACCTCTACTCTGCCACCTGGGAAGGAAACTTCTCCTGGTTGAGAAATGGACTCGCTCCGAATCTCATACAAGACCTGCCACTGATTGTCTGACCAGACTAAGGGCAAGAAGACTGCATAGGAACGTTTTTCACCCAAGGGCTGGGGCTGATAGTCTTTCAATAATGCCTGCAATTGATCAGTCATGGCAACTCCTTACTAACTAGTGATTTGTGTTTATTTTAACGAATTTTGTGGCATCTGGCAAGAACTTTGTCTAGATAAAAAAACTGAGAAGTTTCCTTCCCAGTTCCTCATCTTATTTTCCTTTTAACATGCCCATAATGCCACGAGTCACCACGCGCCCAACTTCCCGTCCGACCTGGCTCATCAGGTTCTTGGTAAAGCGGTCCATCATAGAGTCTGTTTTGCGACTGGCTGGCTGACTGGCTTTTTGTGCAGCTTTAGCCGCTTCTTTCTGAGCTTTCTCTTCCATTTTTGCGGCTGCCTTAGCTTCTTTTTCTGCCTGTTTTTCCGCCTCGGCCTGCTCTGCTTTTTTGATGAGTTCGGCTTCTTTGGCCTCTGTCATGGCTAAAATCTGCTCGTGGGCAGATTCACGGTTGACCGCGTCAGCATATTTTTCCATCAAAGGAGAGTTGTTGATGACAGACAAGAGGGCGCTCGGCTCGACCGTTCCAAGCATACTCTTCGGTGGATAAATCAAGACCCGATCCGCAAAGCTTGGTGTGCCGTCTGCTTGAAGGGTAGACACAACCGCTTCCCCCACTTGCAACTCCTGAATGACCTTAGCTAAATCCTTATCACCTTCTTGACGGAAGGTTTCAGCAACAGTCGCGACAGTTTTGAGCTCTTTTGGTGTAAAGACGCGAAGACCGTGTTGGATGCGATTTCCCAGCTGGGCTGCCACGCTGTCAGGAATATCGGTCGAATTCTGCGTTACAAAGAAGACACCTACACCTTTTGAACGAATCAAACGAACAATCAATTCAATCTTTTCAAGAAGAACTTTTGGAGCATCTTTGAAGAGAACATGAGCCTCGTCAAAGAAGAAGACCATCTTAGGCTTATCCAAATCACCCACCTCAGGCAGCACTTCATAGAGTTCTGACAAAAGGCTGAGCAGGACTGTCGAATAAAGAGTTGGTTGATTGAACAGCTCAGTAGCTTGAAGGACGTTAATAACACCACGGCCATCTTCAGCTGTACGCATCAAATCAGCAATGTCAAGACTTGGCTCACCGAAGAAAATCTTACCCCCTTGTTGCTCCAAAACAACCAGGCTACGCAAGATTGCACCAACTGAACGAGCTGGAATATTTCCATAATATTGGCTCAGCTCTGCTGCATTTTCAGCCACAAAATTGAGCATGGCACGCAGGTCCATCAGGTCAATCAAGAGAAGACCACGCTCATCTGCCACGCTGAAAACGATATTCAAGATGGACTCCTGAGTATCATTCAAGCCCAGCAAGCGCGTCAATAAGACAGGCCCCAGCTCTGAAATAGTCATGCGGACAGGAGTCCCATTTTCCCCCAAGACATCCCACAACTCAACTGGATAACCGACTGGGCTATAGTCAAGATAGTGAGTCTTCTCTAGGCGATTAGGATCAATCTCCTTGGTATTGGCCGCAACCAAACTATTCAAATCACCCTTGATGTCCGATAGAAAGACCGGGATTCCCGCATCACTCAACTGCTCTGCCAAGACCTTTAAGGTCACAGTCTTCCCTGTACCTGTCGCACCTGCGATGATTCCATGACGATTGAGTCGCTTGAGCTGCATCTCCGCTCGACTGCTTCCATAGCCAAAAGCAATAACATCTGACATATTCTAGCCTCTTTTCCGATTTTTTCTAGCTTTATTGTAGCATAACTTTTAGGAAAATAGCAGAGCAGACAACTTTATATTGGATATGCCAAGAGAAAAAGAAAAACCCGACGAAAACGGGTTCACCATTAAAGATACAAGAATTTGAATAGTGCAACAGCGGCAATTGATGCGATAATTGGAGCACATACACCAACCCAAGCATACCACCATTTAGAATCTGATTTGTTTTCACCAAGAACAGATTTTGGAAGAAGGGCATGGACGATACGTGGACCAAGGTCACGCGCTGGGTTAAGACCAGGACCTGTTGGACCACCAAGAGCCGCAACAAGTGCCATAACTAGGAAACCAATGCCTAAGTGAGCAACTGCAATTGAACCTGAAGTATATGGAGCAGTCATTGTCTCAGCGACTGTTTTATCATAGCCTTGTTCAATCAATTTACCAACTAACTCTGAACCAAAGAAATGTTTGGTCAAAGCAAGGGCACCGAAGAACAATACAAATGAACCAACGAACTCATTCAAGAAACCATTAGTTGTCGCAGCTTTACGGCTTTCTTTCGTTCCGTTATCAAGTGCACTGATAGTTGAGAATGAACCAAGAATATGGTTAGAATTTTCAGTTTTCAAGAAGTAAGGTTTATAAACTGCTACAACCACTAACTGACCAAACATTGCACCTAACAATTGAGCAACAATGTATTGAGCAACATGAGCCCAAGGGAAGAGACCTGAAACAGCCAAACCAAGTGTGAAGGCTGGGTTGATATGGTTACCAGAAACGTTACCAAACATCAATGCTGGCATCATAACTGCCAAACCATAGCCAATCGCAATGAGAATCCAACCAGAGTTGTTTCCTTTTGTGCCTTTTAAATCAACGTTTGCAACTGTACCATTACCAATGATAATAAGGAGTGCAGTCGCTAAAAATTCAGTGATATATTTCACTGTCCATGTAACATCCATATTTTTCTTATATTTCCTTTCAAAAGTTGAATTTTTTTTGGACAACAACCATTTTATCAAGTATAATAAACAAAGTAAAGCCATTCGATAAAAAGAAAACGTTTACTCGAAAAAGTAGTAGATTCAGTAAGGAGATTAGGATGGGAGCTAACCAAGAGACATTAATGTATACACTTGAAAAGAGTATCAAGAAAAAAGCAGATTTGTTTGAACACAGTTTTTCTGCCTACGCTGTACGATCGATACTAGCCAGTCTTTATTTAGGATTGGGGATTGTCATTTCTCTTTATACAGCAGACAAACTCAACCATGTCGCAGAAGGACTCGGTAAATTTAGCTATGGATTGATGTTTGGTTGGGGGCTACTCATGATTTTATATATGAATGCCGAACTTGGAACATCCAATATGATGTATATGACAGTAGCCATTCATCGAAAAACAATTCCTACTAAAACAGCCCTCAAGATGTTGGCAACCTGTATCCTTTTCAACTTTGTCGGTGCTGTCCTTGTTTGTTACTTGGTTTCATTGACACTGCCTTATCATCACGTTGATGCTCACAGCTACCTATTTGAAGCAACGGTGGCCAAGCTTTCAAAGACACCTTTGACTCAATTTATTGAAGGAATTTTTGCTAATATTGTTGTGAATATCGGCGTATTTACCTTCTTACGCATCAAAGATGATGCTGGACGTCTCATTTCCGTTATTTTCATCATCTTTATCTTTGCTTTCTTGGGATATGAGCACGTCATTGCGAACTTTTCACTCTTCTCCCTGGCCTTTTTTGCAAATGGTGGACCAGTTGAGGGAATGACTCTATTAAGTGTACTAAGCAATTTCCTCTTTTCTGGATTAGGAAACTACGTGGGTGGCGGTCTCTTTATCGGACTTCTTTATAGTTGGTTGAATAATCAATCCAAACTTTATGTAGACTAAAAAAACTACGGTTGGAATTCCAATCGTAGTTTTTTATTGTAAGATAATCTGCGCAACTATAGGACTAATCACCACATACATGATGCCTGTAATCCCAATAGCTAAGCCAGCCATCGCCCCTTGCGTATGCCCATATTTTATCGCTGTACCCGTTCCAATGGCATGCCCTGTTCCTCCCAAAGCAAGACCAACAGCTACCGGGTCTTCAATTTTTAGTAGCTTTAAAAAGACCGGACCAAGAACACTTGTCAGAATCCCTGTTGCAACAACGACTACAAGAGTAACTGTCGCTATCCCTTGCATTTTATCAGTAATACCAACAGCCATAGCAGTGGTGACTGATTTTGGAAAAAGAGAGATTGCTAGAAAAAAATCCATTCCAAACCATTTTGCAATTAGGGCAGTAAAGACAGTATTGACAATACAGGCAACAAAAATTCCCAAAAGAATACTTCGAATGTGATGTTTCATTAGATGGAAAGAACGATACAAAGGAATACCCAGAGCTACTGTTGAAGGCACAATAAGCATATTTAGATAGGACCCTCCTGCATAATATTCCTTATAGGAGATACCTGTCATTTTTAAAAAGACAATAATCAATCCTGTAGCTACCAACAGTGGGGTTGTGATTGGATGAGGAAATCTCCGATAAATCAGCATTCCAATTAAATATGCTGCAATTGATAACATAATACCAAAAATAGGATTTGAAAAAAGTTCAGTCATGCATTCCCTCCGTATCAATATAGTCACCTTCAAACTTCTGCTTCACAAATTGAACAACAAAACCAATTACTAAGATATTTAAAAAAATGGCACCTAAAATGACGATAATAATAGGAAGTAAATAATCTTTAATTGCATCAAATCTCTCCATAATGCCCACCGCTGCAGGCAAAAAAAGAATGGTCATATTAGCCAGCAAAAAATTTCCAACCGTATGAATGTGGCGAAGACGAATCAATTTGAACTCTAGGGCTAAAAATAGGAGGATTAAGCCAATAATACTTCCCGGAATAGGAAGATGAAAAATAGTCGAAATAGCTTCCCCTAAAAATGAAAATACTAGAATAATCATAAACTGAACATATAGTTTCATCTTTACACCACCTTAAATACTACTAATCCATCTGAGGTCATTCTCTTTTAGTCCAGAAAATCCCTTAATGTTAGTACTGTTATTAAGTTTACTACTCTGAAAATATTTTTCAAGGCTATAAAACGTTTACACCTTAAAAATTTGTCTTAAGCTATTTTATTTATTTTGCACATAATCACTTGACAATTTATTTTTGTAGGTGTATATTTAATATATAACAAATTTTGATATATACAACTGAACACTATATATCAAAACCGAACCCAACTAACAACAAAGGAAAGGAGCGTCCTATGCATTTTCCAGTCCCCGCAGTGCTGACAGAATTTCTCATCATGGCTATTTTGGAATCCGATGATTCTTATGGCTATGAAATCTGTCAGACCATTAAATTAATTGCCAACATCAAGGAGTCCGCCCTCTATCCCATCCTAAAGCGATTGGAGCAAAATGACTTTTTGACTACTTATTCCCAAGAATATCAAGGCCGTATGCGCAAGTATTATAGCCTAACTCAGTTAGGTCACGAAGAATTGGTCCGACTCAAAGATGACTGGGATACCTATACAAACACGATAAACGGCATCATAGAAGGGAGCGTCCGCCATGACAAGAACTGAATACATGGAGCAGTTAGAAAAATATCTCAAAAAACTGCCCCACAAAGAATACTTTGAAGCCATCAGCTTCTTTAATGAGTATTTTGACGAGGCTGGACCAGAGCGTGAAACAGAAATTATAGAAGAACTTGGTTCACCAAAAGAAGCTGCCAGCGAACTCATTAACAACATGCTCAACAAGCAAATCCAAGAGGAGAAGGATCAACAAGAACCTATTCAACTCAACTGGAAACTCTGGGTTGGTCTGGGAGCCTTAAGTATGACAGGTCTCTTCTCTTTCTTCCTACTCTTTATCATGGGAGAGTTTATCGGAGTCATTCCTCTGTTTGCAACTCTTATCCTCGGCGCCTTTTTCCTCGGTCGCTACTTCCGTAATTTTAGCCAAACAAAACGAACGCTCTGGTTGGCTGTCCTAGCTGTCATTTCCCTGCCTATCGCCATTCCACTTTTGCTTATTCTCCTAGCTAGTCTATTGGGATTGGTGGCGCTCATCTTGGCCCTCATTGTCGGTGCCTTTGTTTTGGGTGTCGCACTTCTCACCAGCGGTGGCTATCTGATTTGGGAAGCCTTTAGCCTTATGTCAGAAGGTTTCAATATCTTCCTCATGGGGTTTGGCTCAGGTTTGTCTTTGATTGGCGGAGCTATTCTCATCTACATCTTGACTGGATTTTTTGCCTACTGGTCTTGGCGACTGGTCAAGGCTTGCTTCAAATGGATCTTGAAACGAGGTAAACGAGCATGAAAAAGAAACTAACCATTGCCATTATTATCGGCTTTGTCAGCCTGATTGCAGGCTTAATTCTAGCTGGCATTGGATTTTTCACTGGGGGCGTAACCCGTTTGGAAGAGGTTGCTGCTCCGACGGAAGTCCATAAGACCTTCACAGATTTGAATACCATTAAAATTGACTTTATCCCCCACAGCGTCTATATCAAGGAGTCTAGCGATAGCAACTATCATGTGACCTATGCCAACTCCGACAACAATATCCAAACCCCTCTAAAACTCAGTGAGAAAGACGGCGTCTTAACCCTCTCTGCACAGGAACTAGAATTTGCCATTGAGGGAATCATGCAGTATCTGGGAGAAAGCTTGGCCCAACGTCGCATCAATGTCTTCTCCGTCACCATTGAAGTGCCTAAAGGGAAGACACTGGATAAATTAGAGGGACACAATCTCCACTTCTATGATTTTGGCGGTTTCACGATTGAGAATATCCGTATCAAAGAGGCAAATCTGTCTGGTGGTGTCACTCTTGACAAGGTGACCATTGACAGCGGCCAGATTGAAGCAGGCTACTTCCAAGCGACACAATCCACTCTAAAAGATATGCACATCAACCTCCAGGAAAGTCGCATCCGCCTGTATGAAACCAGTTTGGAAAATGTGACCATCGAGGGCTATAGCCAGCTGGATAGCAGACAAACGACTCTTCTTGGTGATAATCGTTTCACTCCATCCGACACCTACTCCTCTACGACATTTTTGGATGTGACGGACAAGAGCCTGGCAGATAGCAACTTGCTCATCACCAACCAGATCGACAAGAAAAAATTAGTAGAAGCCCAAGGTTACTACTATGAAGATGGAAATGATTTGGGAGAGATGGTTAACCAAGACCCTTACTTAAAAGAGCGACTAGGGGAAGTCGGTATTTTCACTAGCGATAAGTACACCAAATTCCCTGTCAAGACAGAAAACGATCTACAGACCCTAACCCTAGAAAACAAAAGTAGCAAGAACAAACTGACCATTGAAGCCACCAATGCGACAATCAATTTAGGGACCCCAAAATAACTACACCAACCAAAAACCAACTGTCCACGCAGTTGGTTTTATTATTATTCATCTTTTTGATTATAAATCAAGAGACCTAATCCCATAAAGCCTACTAAGAAGAGGCTCAGCATCCAAACTTGATGACTACTATTTCCAACCATTGAAATGGTTTGACGAAGTCCTGAAACAGAATAGGTCATTGGAAGATAGGGCTGAATGACTTGGAAAAAGCGTGGGCTAAGTTCGATTGGATAGGTACCTGCGCTTGATCCAAGCTGTAGTAACAAGAGAATTAAACTTGCGAAGGAGCCGAAACGATTGTTCCAACCCACCAAGGCTGTAACGAGGGCCATAAAGGTCCATGAAGCTAAGAGGATTAATCCCAAGGTTGCCATAGGATGAGCTGGATCGATTCCAATCAAGCGAAGAACACCGTACAGAATCAGTGCCGCTAGACTAGCGATTGTTCCATTGAGGATTAGTTTCCCTTTGGCCCAGTCCCAACGATTCTTGTAGGAGCGATTATCAATGTGTTTGACAAAAATAACATTCGCTGATAAGGCTGCAACCATCAGTGCGACAGATACCATGTAAGGAGCCATTCCGACACCGTTGGTTTTCACATCATCTTGGTCACTGTGTTCCAAGGTGACTGGTTGAGAAACTGCTTGTGCATTTTTGTCTTCTACAGAGATGACTGATAGTTGTTGACTGGCTGAGCTGAGTGAATTTGTTAGGGTTTCACTGCCTGTACGAAGACTGGAGATACCGCTTGTCAAGGTTTGACCGCCACTAGCTAATTGATCCGCACCAGCAATTAATTGCTGACTACCAGAAGCCAGTTGTCCTGAACCGCTGACAAGTTGACTGGAGTTGGATGCCAAGGTTGCCAATCCTGATGTTAACTGACCACCTCCTGATTGGATGCTACTATTATTCGCAACCAACTGGGCTCCACCTGTTGCTAATTGGGCAACACCTGCGGTATAGGCTGTTACTCCTGACATGAGTTGACTCGCTCCATTTGATAATTGCGTTTGAAGTTGACTCACACCACTCGTCAAGGTTTGAGTTCCTGGTAGAACTTGCTGGTTCAAGGCGGTGTTGACCTGACTCAAGCCACTTGATAGGTTTTCAATGGCTGTTGTAGCTCCTGGCAATGCTTGATTGGCAGCCGTGTTGATCTGACCGACAGCTGATTGCAATTGACCTAATTGCGTTCCAAGACCAGAAAGACTTTGTAAACTAGATAAGGCTTGACTGAGTTGAGACAATTGACCCAAAATCGTTTGGGCTGCTGTCGCTGTTGTCGAAGGCGAGTTTTGGAGGGCGCCAACCAATTCAGCTTGCTGATCAGCTGTCAAGTTCTGATAGGTAGCCGTTGCTTGCAAGGCTGCAATGCTGGCTGTTTTATCAGCTTGGGCTGCAGTCAACAATCCTTGAGCTTGAGCCCCCATCTCTGTCAAGAGGCTAGATAGAGTAGAGGTATCTACTGCAAGTCCTCCTATACTTGATAGGCTATCATTTAATTGATTGATGCCCGCCTGCAACTGAGGAAGCCCTGTCAAGATTGCTTGTATCTGACTAGACTGTTCAGCAGACAAACTAGTTGAACTAGCGAGTTGCTCCAAGCCTGCCTGCAATTGATTGGCACCCGTTACCAGTTGTTCAACCTGGCTTGCTCCTGATTGCAATCGTCCCACCCCAGCGATGAGCTGAGAGGAATTGGCATTTAATTGCTCCGCACCTGAAGCAAGACTCGTTACCCCATTTGTGTAGGTTGTTAAGCCGCTGGACAGTGTTTGACTGCCTGTCGCAGCCTGATTGACTCCATCTGTATAAGATACAAGACCGGTGACCAATTGATTTGCTCCTGTCACCAGTGATTGACCTGATGAAGATAAGGTAGATAGGCCTGATGATAGAGTCTGACTTCCGGTTTCTAATTGACTAGCTCCATCTGTCAATTTTTGACTTCCATCTGCTGCCTCAACCATGCCGTTTTGAATCTCTCCCATACTGTCAAAAACGGCAGTTGTGTATGTTTCGGTAATCGTCTCTGAAACAGATTCCTTTAATTTCTCCATAGCTGATTCGCCCATCTTAGAAGCGACAAAGCTGTGACCTTTAGAGGTTTGGTAAGAAATCGTTAGTGGTTCAGGCTGATCCGTCAAGAGACTGGATGCTTTTTCTGATAAATCTTCTGGTAGGGTGATGACCATATAATAGTCCCCTTCTTCCAAACCTTTTTCCGCATCCGTTTCTGATACAAAGTGGAAATCCAGACTCTTGCTCTCTTTCATATTATCCACCATATCATCACCAATGGTGAGGGTTTTATCTTGAAAGCTCGCCGACTGGTCTTGATTGACAACTGCTACAGGCAACTGGTCTAGTCGGCCGTAAGGGTCCCACATAGAGGTTAGGAAACTAATGTTATATAAGGCTGGGACACAGGCAACACCGAGAATGGTGATCAAGGTCATTGGTTTTTTGAAAAAATTCTTTACTTTTTCCGACATAAGCAACTCCTTTAGACATACTGTCCAAAAACTGATAAAATACATTATACAAGTATCATTTTCAAAATCAAGTCAGAAGAATCGTTTTTGGACAATGTGTCTAAAAATGTATAAAAGGAGCAAAATGGGAACAGATAATCGGAAAGAACGGACACGACAGGCTATTTTAGAAGCAATGGTAACCTGCCTGGAATCACAAGGTTTTAATGACATTACAACCACCCACCTAGCCCAGACTGCTGGTATCAGTCGTTCCAGTTTTTATACCCACTATAAGGATAAGTACGAATTAATCGACTCCTACCAACAAGGACTTTTTCACAAATTAGAGGCTATATTTGATCGCTATGATGGCAATCGCCAATCATCATTTTTAGAAATTTTCGAGTTGCTCTATCGTGAAAAATTGCTTTCTGCCCTACTGACCCATAACGGAACTCAAGAAATCCAAAATTTTCTTATCAATAAAGTCCGACTTCTTGTTGCCAATGATTTAGCGGAGCGCTTAGGAAAAGAGAATTTATCACAACTGGAAAAAGAATACAGCAGCATCTATTTTTCACATGCCTTCTTCGGTATCATGCAGGTATGGATTAAAAATGGTAAGCAAGAATCTCCTCAATATATGACCGATTTTCTAATAAAAATGTTACCTTAAATGTGACTTTTTACCGCCACTTTCTGGGGAATATGTTATAATATCCTTATCTTACGCAAACGTTTTCAAACAGGAGATTATGATATGATTCAGGCAGAACATCTTTCAAAAACCTATTCAATCATTGATAAGGAAGTCGGTTTAAAAGGTTCTATTAAGGCCTTTTTCAAGCCAAAGAAAAAGTCAATCCCTGCTGTTCAAGACATTTCCTTGCAGGTAGAAAAAGGTGAAATCATCGGCTATATCGGCTCCAACGGTTCTGGTAAATCCACCACCATCAAAATGCTGACGGGAGTCCTCTATCCAGACCAAGGACAGGTTCGTATCAACGGACTCAATCCGCAAGAATACCGTAAAGAAGTCAATAAACAAATCGGAGTTCTCTTTGGACAAAAATCTCACTTGGATTGGAACTTGCCTGTCCAGGAATCTTTTATCCTTCACGCAAAAATTTATGATGTTCCAGATAAGGTATTCAAAGAGCGATTAGCTGTCTTGATTGATCTGTTGGACTTGGCTGATATTATGAAGCAACCAATCCGTAATCTGTCACTCGGCCAACGGGTTCGCTGTGAATTTGCAGCTATCTTTATCCACCAACCTGCCGTTGTTTTTTTGGACGAACCAACCATCGGCTTGGATGCCAGCGTCAAGGAGATCATTCGCTCCTTCATCCGCTATATGAATCAAGAATACCAGACTACTTTTTTGATTACTTCCCATGATATGAAGGACATCGAGAGCCTCTGTGAGCGGATTTTTATCATTGATAAGGGTAAGAAGGTCTACGATGGTTCTCTGACCGTCCTCAAAGAACGCTTTTCCACAGTCAAGACCATTCTCTTCTCCACAGAAAAACCAATTGAACAGGACTTACAATTGGAAGGCTTGGAATTTGTTCGTAAAGATGATTTTCACTTTGAAATCCACTACCAAAGCAAGGTCTGGACCAGTGCCCAGGTGATTGAGCAAGTTTTCAATCATTATTCAATTGACGATGTCACCATGAAGGAATTGGAAATTGAAACCATGGTCCGCCAAATTTATGAGGAGGGTATCCATGCGTAAATATCTCTACATGACCCGCCTGACCATGATGAATGCCATGCAGTACAAGGCTTTCTTTCTAGCGACCTTCGTTTCACTGGCAGTGAAAATTTTGGTAGCTCTCTATGTCTGGAAAACCATTTTCTTCACTCAATCAGAAGTCAATGGCTTTACCCTGCAAACCTTTACTACATACATCATCTTTGCTAATCTACTAGCCAGTTTAAATTCTTTCTCACTCGGAGAAGATTTATCCTACAGCATTTTGAAAGGAAGCATTGCGGGAGAATTTCTCAGACCCTATTCCTTTATCCTAGCCCTCTTTTTCAAAGACCTTGGAAATAAACTCTTGGAACTGATAAAATTTGCCATCGTATTTATCGGTATTCTACTTGTTCATCAAGATTTCTACCTGCCTGACGGCCAGACCATTTTGCTCTTTCTGGTCAGTTCGATTTTAGGGATGTTTATCGTTCAATTACTGGATATGGCTTTTGGCTTCTTAGCATTTTTTACAGTCAATGCCTGGGGAGTCATGCTTCTGAGAATGGGACTTTTCAATCTAGCCTCTGGGGCACTTTTGCCACTCAGCTTCTATCCACAGGCTGTGGAAAACTTTTTGAAACTCCTTCCCTATAATTATGCGGTTAACGTTCCAGTTTCCATTTTATTGGGACAGGAAAGCGATCTAAGAGCTTTGGGACTGCAAGTTATATGGATACCCATTCTAGCCTGCTTCATCGCCGCTCTTTGGTCCCAAGCCAAGCGTCGTATTGTCATTTTTGGAGGTTAACATGAAGAAATATATCAGCCTCTATCTATATAACATCAAGGTCTACATGATGGCCCAGATGTCCTTTCGGATGGACTTCTTCATCGGGCTTTTCTCCTCTTTGATTGAACAAATTGTCTACCTGATTTTCCTCAACATCCTCTTTGGAAATATTAAGGAAATCGCTGGTTTCAACTACGGTCAAATGCTTTTCATCTATGGAATAGCCACCGTCGGACGCTCCATTCACTTGATTTTCTTTGATAATCTCTGGATGTTTGGCAGTCGCTACATCCGACAAGGCGAATTTGAACGCCTCCTCCTCATGCCTGTCAATCCTCTTTTTCAGCTTATCTGTGAACGAATCCAGCCACAAGGAATCGGAACAACCCTCATCGGTTCCCTTGCACTAGCCCAAGCTTCCAAGGAACTGGGTATGGAATGGAGTCTTGGAAAACTAGCTCTACTAATCTTTATTGCCATTTGTATCGGCCTACTCTATGCAGCCATTCAACTCGGTCCAACTGCTCTAGCATTTTGGATTGTAGAATCATTCCCTTTGACTATGGGAATTTTCGCCCTCAATCAGATGGCTCAATACCCACTCAATATCTATCCAAAAATCATTCAAATCCTACTGATTTTTGTCTTCCCTTATGCTTTTACAGCCTATTTCCCAGCCCTCTACTTCTTAGACCTGTCTATGTGGGGACTGGCTCTGCCACTGGTTGTCCTGGTCTTATTTACCATCAATTACAAACTCTTCCGCCATGGTATGACCAAGTTCACCAGCGTTGGAAATTAAAAAAAAGCTAGCATTCTCTGGATTGAGAACACTAGCTTTTTTCTATATACTTATAAAATATAGTTATTTAGTTTGCTTTTAGTACTAGCTTCAAAGGTTCGGGGAACCTTTGGAGGCTGGAAATAAAGCGAACAAGGTTCGCATCAAAAAGTCGCAGGCTGTACTGGAGTACGGCAAAGCGAGTTCAAATCACTCCTGTGGAGTGTTTGAAGTTGGAAATAAGGAAACGACGTTTCCTCGCTCGTCGAAGTAATCAAAGATAAACTAAATGACTATATATTCTTCAATGACCTGAAGCACACCAGCTTCCAAATGGCTTGGAGCCATGTATTTGGCAACCATCTTGACCTTGTCTGTCGCATTTTCCATAGCATAGGAATAGCCAACATAGGACAATAACTCAATATCATTATCCGAATCACCGAAGGCCATTACCTGTTCAGGTTCGATATCCAAACTGGTCAAAACCTGTTCCAAGCCCCACGCCTTATGAATCCCTTGCGGCAAGATATCGATGGAGCCATAGCCACTAGTTACTGCAACCAGCTGACCTTGAAAAGCCTGGTTAAACTCTTCCGTTATCGACTCCACACGCGCTTCAGGAACCCAGAGACCAACCTTATAAATAGGCTCTAAATTAGGATAGGCACTGAGGTCGTCTAAATAGGTCACACGATTTTGGAAGGCAGCCATTTGAGCTGGTTCTATTGGCAAATCCGTCCCTGCAAATGGCATACCTGCCCCAGCCTGCATATAAATGTTTTCTTCATTCGACAACATCAAACATATATCCGCCCAACGTCCTCTAAAAAAATCTACTATAGCTGTGGTTTCCTCTTGCTGAATAGCCCGACGAACGAGTGTTTTTCCCTGATGATAGATATGGGCGCCATTATCAGCCACAAAAATCAGTCGTTGCTCAAATCCTTGGCATAATTGTAGCAATCGCCCAATTCCATTGCCACTCGCGATGACAAAGGGAATCTTCCGCTCAGCCAGCTGGGCCAAAATAGCCGCAAACCGCTGCCGATCAAAGCTCCCTTCTCCGTCCAAAAACGTCCCATCCATGTCTGTTGCAATCAACTTTATCATACAATCTAACCTTTTCCCTTTCAAGGGGGTGCAAAAACCATGTAGGGTGTGCATCTTAAATCCTAGTATAATTTCTTTTATTATACCACACAGTTAGCATGAAACATAATCCCCAAAAATTAAGAGAGGCTTTTTAATGCTACCGAAGAATGTAAAGTGTATTTTTTCGACATTTCTTAATATCTTTAGTTATCAATAAATTTTTTAGTTCATCCAAAGTTACTCCGTGGTCTATATCACTACCCCAATAAAATCTAACTATTCTTTTGGGACATACCTGTGAGTATTGAGAATTAACTTCACCAATGCAATCGAATAATTTTATTACCACTATGAATAATCTTATAGTCACTAAAAAATTGACTCGAACAACTAATGTTTATTCTAATTTCAATTAATCGTTTCAATATCAATTATATCATCAAAGAACGACTCTTCTATTTTCCTATGACTTACCATAACGACGGTTTTATTTTGGTAATATTTTTTTAAAATAGTCATTAATTGAGTCTGCATTTCTAAATCTAAAGCAGAATCTATTTCATCCAATAATAAAACTTCATATTGATTGATTATACCTCTGGCAATCAATATCTTTTGCTTTTCCCCACCTGACAACTTATCCCCAAAATCACCTGGTTTTCTTTCAGACCATCCATGTACATCTTGAATAAGAGTTGTCATTTTTAATTCTGCGATTAGGTTCATTAACAAGGCATCATCAACCTTATCCAAAGGGTATATCATGTTCTCTTTCAAAGTACGATCAAATAAAGTCATCTTTTGTGATAAATACCCTATTTGTTCTGAAGATAAATAATGCGTAACGCTTCCAGAATCAGGAGTAATCATCCCTTTTACTAACTTTAATAAAGTTGACTTTCCCGTTCCATTTTTTCCTCTAATTAAAATAAATTTTCCTCTTCGAATGCTGAATGTTAAATTATCAAAAATTTTCTTATCACCATGGGAAAATTGAACATTTTTTAAAGAAATCAAACTATCTGTATCTGTATTCTCATGTGATATAGATACCTTATTTAATCTACCAAAATCAATTTTATCTAAAGCTAAATCTAATCGATCTAGGGATTCTAAAACAGATAAAAATTGTTTGCCAAATCCGTTCATATGAATAGATGAGTAAACTAAGACTAGGATATAAGCCATACTACCATCACTACTTTTATTTAATACTAATACAATCATGACAACAGTCATAACTGATAGAATTAACTGTAACAATAACTGATGACTATCTATCCTTTTTTGTAGATTAAAATATGTTTTTTGCTCTTTGCTTAAAATTGTATCGTATTTCTTAGTTTCAAAAAATTGTCTAAATGTAGAAATAATTACCTCTACATTTTGAAAATAATCAACAAAAAAGGAATTGGTCTCACTAGTTGAATCCAACGCATCTTGAATCAGGCGAACATTATCTTTTGAAAATACAATAGATAGCCATAGATAAAGACTACAAAATAATATATAAACGCCACCAATAAAAATATCATAGGTTATAAGCGAAAATGCGTACAAAGAGATAATCAATATAACATTTAAAATAAAACTAATACTTTCATACTGTAGCGATCTAGCTGAGTATGAAATTTCAGATGCTAAATTTTGAACTTCTCCTAAATTCATATCAACGAACTTAGAATAACTTTTATCTGATATGTCCTTAAAAACAATAGATTTCGAAACTTTTCTGACTTTTTGCAACATATAATTTTTCGGAAACGCTACAAATGATACAGATAAAAATGATAATAAAAGTAAGAATAGATAAGTATAATCTATAGTTGATTTAGTAAATGAAAAAAGTTCAGATATTAAAAAAGGCTGGATTCCTATCAATAAGAATAAAATGACTATGATGCCTACATAGATACAAACTTGAGTAATTCCTATACTTTTAATTAATTGTCTAAAAAAACTTATTGTTCGCTTTTTATTCATTCTATCCCCTCTTCATTTATAATAAATTCTTCTAAAGTTGTTGCTGGCGAACTCAATGCTCTTTTTAAAACTAATCTCCAAGTTTGAAAATCTGCATCTTTCCACTTACTTCTTTCTTTTATATAATCAATGATTTTCCTAAACTCATCTTGTTTCATATCTTTTCCATAAATACTAAATAAAAATTCAGCAATTGCCGCTCCACTATTATAATAATCCGATTGCTGTATATTCCGATATAAATGATTTAACTTAAAAGAACTTGGTAATAAATTATTAGAACTTAACCCAATAATTATAGGCTCTATTTTCTCTAGTCCTGATTTAAAAGTAACCTTAAGTGGTACACAATACATTCCCTTTACATTATTATTTTTGAGAGGGACTAAAAATGAAAATATTTTACTTTCTCCTATCCTATCACCTATAAGAATTTCTTTCTGAGATATTACTGATGGAAACATCTTGATATTCTCTATATCATCACTATCTACCTTTATCAGTACCTGTAACTCATTATTTTCTACAATATCTCCTATTTCAAAATGATTTATGAGCAATTCATCAGGGTAATCTGCAGATACTTGATATCCTTGTAATAAACCATGTGCTGGTGGTTCGCCACCGCCCACAATTATGCAATTACTTTGTATTGTAATCGCACTATAAGGAGAGTGTCCTATCACCTTTCGATCATATATTCTACCTGTTACCTTATCAATAAAGTACATTGAACAATCAGCTAAAACCAAAAGAGTTTTTCTAAAAATACTAGGAGGAGCCACAATTGAACCTTCTTTTGTTTCTATTATCCAATCTATTTCCCCAGATTTTTTATTTATACAATATATATTCCCTGACAGAGTTGTAGTATAAACGTTGTTACTATCTACTACGGGTAAATGTCTCCCTGCTATACCTGATATTCGTTGTTCCCAAAGTATACTTCCTGAATTAGCATTGATATTGAATACGATTTCTCCACAGGAAACAAATATACTATCATCCGATAAGAAAAAACCAGATGTGTCTGCACTAATAATATAGCTCTCGCCCAAATCAACTTCAAAAAGAGCTCCTCCATCAAGATTGAGACCACCTATGACAATATGAGATGTTTGCGTTAATGCGTCATTCTTAGTGTACATTGTCAATAAATATCCATTAAATAAAGATATTGTTCCAAAAAAGAAAGAATTTTCTTTTTCTATTTTAAAATCTAATTTTCCATCTTCGGTTATAAAATAAATTATATTGCTTGAAGAAAATACTATTTTATCATCAATAATATTAAGTGAACTTCGTACTCGCCCACACCCTCTATATTCCCAAATAAATTTTCCGTCTTCTTTCGAAAATGCTGCAATAGAATCAAATTCCTTCAATACAATAACTAAATTTTTATATACTAAGGGTGTCCCATATCCTCCGTTGACTACACTCTGTGTCCATAAAACTTCACCAGTAAAAATATTGAACTTTATAATACCATATTCTTGCTTAACTTCTGAATAAAATACTACATATCCATCTTGTGGATTTTCAGGATCAAAAAACGGAGTTCTAACTAATCCATCAATAGGTAAAGCCCATTTTAAATTAGAAAATAGCAAATTAGTATTTTCAATATCTTCTATTAATTTTTTTCTAAACATATCTTCACCTCTATACAGTTAAAGATATCATATACAAATATGATATCTTTAATTACTTAAACTACAACCTTATTAAGGTCAAATTCCTGCTTATATTTGTGCTGAGAGCTACTAGTCACATCAACCATTTCATTAAACTCAAATTTTATAATATCTTCATAGTGGTATGGTCTCTCTCCCACTAATTTAGATGATACAGCAAAATGCACATCTACTTCCTCAGAAATATCCTTACCAATCGGAATTTCCATTTTTGCAGTCTGCCCTACCCACCATTCACCACGAATAATATTATGATAAGTGAATACTGATCCGTTTAAAGTGTAAGATGCAGTTACATCAAACTCAGTAAATTTAGATTGTTTTTGATCTATTATGTATCCTTTGGGGACATAAAATCCAAAATCAATACTAACGCTGGTATTATAAAACTTATCTGTATACACAGCTACTTTCTTCTGAATTAGTGAACAACGAGTACTCTTTTCAGCCGTCGCATTAACACATACTATAGGAAGTGCTTCGTATTTAATGGTTGAAAGTCCCCCTTTTGAACCGTTCCAATCAACTCTCCAAGGGTCTAGAATATCGAATTCTTGCTTAAAATCATCATATCCAATAATTAATACCGCATGAGATTCCATATCTAACTTAGCTGTATTTCTATCACTATCTGTAGGATAAGATAGTGCAGAATGAATACGGATTAAAATAGGTTGTCCATCTACTAATGATTGCTTAACACTCTCTATCGTCCTTAAAGCCCATGGCTCATACCCAATAACAGGTGCAAAACCTGTTATATTTTGTACATTTGACAATTTGTCATTTTTTATCAACGATACTTTAACCATTAGCCAATCCTCCTTTAAATTTTTTCGCATACATAGCGTCATACTTGATAGATTTTGTCAAGCTATTTTTTCTGTTAAATAATATTTTTTAGTAAATTATCTATAAAAGATTCTACAATAAAACTAAAGATTATTTAAACCCTGTCTAGCAATATTCCTGCAATAATAATAATAAAGACTTGAGCTATAAAAAATCCTATAATCTATGGGCCTATTATACTATTTTTTATTTATAATCTAACAACTGCCCTTTATTTAATTTAATATAGAAAAATTAAAGTGTTACTACTATAATTCTCTTTCAGCTTTCTACTCCATTTATTACTTGTACATTTGTATCACCTCCTCACTATTTATTGGATAAGATAAGTACACGTCTCCTTATTACCTAATAGGCAACAATTCTTTAGGCATATGCCTAAAGAATTAGGTGTACACCTAATCGATTTACCCACCAACAATGATAATGATGTCCATAATCAATACCAAAATCGGGATAAGTTTTGATATTTTCTTCATACTTGGACTTCCTTTCCGTTTTTATTTATTGTACAATAAATAAAACTAGTTCAATTTTTTGTTGGGAAAGTGGGAAATCAGATGAAATTACATCTTGGAAAAACTTTGAGAAAAGTAAGACAAGGAAAACAAATCAGTCTATGTTCTCTAGCAGATGAGCATCTTTCTAAATCACAAATATCTCGTTTTGAACGTGGAGAGTCAGAAATATCTTGTGTTCGACTTATCAATATTTTAGACAAATTAAACATTTCTCTAGATGAATTTCTTATTCTTCATGATAGTGATTATACCAACACAGAATCATTTGCTAAATTAATTCAGTATATTCGTAAACAATATTCATCGCAAAATATAGATAATATAGCCTCATTACTTTCAAACTCTTCAAAATATAATTTAAATCCGTATGTGAGAACTATGGTAAAGTCCATTCTACATACACTAGACAGTAACATTGTTCCATCAGATGAAGAGTTGCTTCAACTAACAGACTATCTCTTTAAAATTGAAAACTGGGGTTACTATGAAATCATTTTATTAGGTAACTGTGTGCGAACAATTAATTACGACTCCTACTTCCTATTAACAAAAGAAATGCTACATAATTACATCTATTCTTCATTAAATAAAACCAATAAGCGAATCGTTACTCAGCTAGCTATAAATTGTTTCATTCTTAGCATAGATATGGAAAAATTTTCAAATTGTTCCTATTTGATTAGTGAGATAAAAAAATTATTAGACGATGAACTAAACTTTTATGAACAAACTGTTTTTCTTTATGCTACTGGCTACTTTGAATTTAAGCGATCAGGTAAAGGAATTGAAAAAATGAAACAAGCCATACAAGTGCTCGATCTTTTAGGAGAAGACAAGTTAAAATTACACTATACTAGCCATTTTGATAAACTGGTAAATAAAAAATAAGGGGAATATTTCTCTAAAATTTAACGATTTACAAATCAAGGGTGTCTCAATGAGAAGTCATCCTTCCCTTCAACCTCTCCCTTTGACCCATCTACTGCTGAGGATAGATAAAAAGCCTTGGAAACAACTACTTCCAAGGCTTTCTCTATATTCTGTTGTATCAATTACCGAACTCTTACTTCGGTCGCAATCAATCCAACTTCCGCCGTCTTCTCCTTACCATTCTAATCCTACAAATGCATTCATTTCCTGATAGGCCTCCTCTATCCGTGCCTGAGTAGCCGCATCCAATTGCCCATAGTAGGGACCACCTGCTATCCAGTCCTCTAGGATATAGGTCTGGTAGCCATACAGCTCATAGCCCTCTGGCGAATAGGTTCCCTTCCAGACACGATTGACCCAGCTAGGATGAGCCCTGGCCATCTGGATGGTGGTCTCACCATTGACCTTCTGAATGGTCACATCCATCAACACACCTCGCTCTGTCCACTTGGCATTGACCTCATCTGTCATGGTCTCCTGACGCTGATTGGACAGGAAATTCCCCATCGAATAGATAATCAATTTTCTCTGACCATCTTTTTCAATAATCTCTGCGGGCTCGACTACATGCGGATGCCCACCAAGAACGATGTCTGCTCCCCAATCAATCATTTGATGGTACAAACCGGTCTGTTCCTCCGTAGGCTCCAACTGGTATTCCACACCCGTCTGAGGCATGACGATGGTAATATCTGCCTCTTTCTCAGCTCGCTCAATCTCTGCCTGCATCTTTTCTTTATCAAAATCCGATAAATAGGCATCATATTCCTCCTGACTCAGCAAAGCCTCCATCCCATTGAAACCGTAAGCATAGGCTAGGACAGCTATACGGATACCATTGACTTCCCGAATGTAGAGTGGTGCAGTTGCCCGATTGCCTTCAGCGTAGACACCGACTGTATCCACACCTGCATCTCTAAAAGTATTGACAGTGGAAACCAATCCAGAAAGATGTGAGTCCAAAATATGATTGTGGGCTAAGTCCACCAAATCGTAGCCTGCATCACGGATATTGTTGGCGACAATGGCAGGCGCATTAAAAAGTGGGTAACCAGCTAATTCAAAATCAGGCGAAATGGTCCCTTCAAAGTCTGCGATAGCGAAATCAGCCTGTTCTATCCAGGGCTTTACGTAGGTAAAATTCTCAGAAAAATCGTAACTTCCATCTGGCTGTTCTGCTCCTCGAAGAATAGGCAAGTGATAGAGTAAATCTCCGTGGGCCATGATGCGAACAGAATTATCTGAGTGCATTGATTCTGATACCTGATTCAGCCTAGGAACTAGGTGTTCGCTTACAATAATAATCGCTAAGATAATAGTTGCTAAGCCACAAATAAAAAACAAATGCATCTTTGTCCGATAGGACGCATATCGTTTTCTGCGAATAGAGTTCGCCCTTTTCTCCATACCTTTACCCTCATACTCCCTACTTAAGAACCTTTGTTCAAAATACAGTCGGTAGTCTCTCAAAAAACTATTTCTTCCATAAAAGCACATCACTTATAAATAGAGGTTCTAATATTAGTATACGACATTTTTGCTAAAAAATCTAAATAAAATCAGAATTCCATCTCACAAATATATGTTTCCGACTATGTATTCCATTCCTCAAACGATTATCAGACCGATCTTCACAGACCATTTAAAAAGAGCTAACATTATCCCTTCCTAACTCCCCAAAAGACTATCTGGGAGAACAGTACAATGTTAGCTTCTTTTTATGTCTTCAACAGATGATTTTAATCATCTAAGTGCTGTAGCTTGCCACGAAAATCTTCAATGGTCTCGTAGCCTTTTTCAGCCATGATGGCCTGCAATTCAGCCGTAATGCGTTCAAAGGCTGCCACACCTTCCTTTTGCAGGGTTGTTCCAACTTGAACCATGCTGGCACCACAGAGAATGTGTTCGAAGGCATCCCGACCTGTCAAGACGCCACCAGTCCCAACAATCTGAATCTCCGGTTTCAAGCGCTGGTAAAAAGCGTGGACATTGGCAAGAGCAGTCGGCTTGATATACTCTCCACCGATACCACCAAAACCATTTTTAGGCTTGATGACAACTGACTCATCCTTGATATAGAGACCATTTCCAATCGAATTGACACAGTTGACAAACTTCAAAGGAAACTGGTTGAAAATCGTTGCTACTTGGTCAAAATGCACAATATCGAAATAAGGTGGTAACTTAATACCGAGTGGTTTGGTAAAGTAAGTGAAGACCTCCTGCAAGATGGTTGCTGTCGTTTCAAAATCATAGGCAATCTGCGGTTTTCCAGGGACATTGGGACAAGAAAGATTTAACTCTGTCAGCCCCTTAAAATCACTGGCTTCTACAGTTCTCAAAATCTCATGAGTCTCATCAGGCGACATTCCAACTACAGATAAAACAAATGTGCGTTCTGGCTCCGTTTCCTGCAATTCTAGTAGATAATCCAAATAGTAAACCAAGCCCTGATTTGGCAAGCCCATCGAATTGATAGAACCAAGCGGAACATTCTGATAACGTGGTTCTGGATTACCCGCGCGGTAGTCCAAGGTTGCTGTTTTTGTCACAAAAGTACCCGCCTTCGAGTTCTTAACCGCATCCAATTCTTCCTTGGTCATGCACCAAACCCCTGCCGCATTCATCAAACAATTACCAAAGGTAAATCCACCGAGTGTCGTTGCTGTTGAAACCATATTATCCTCCATATTGGTTGTTCTTTCTCGATTATATCATAAGAAACAAACGGATTTTCTCCATTTACTACTAACGTTCGGATTTTGCAATAAAAATTTATTAATTTTTTTAAAATTCTTACATTTTCTTCTTTACATTTAAAAATCATGGTGCTATAATAATTATCAGATAAATTAAATTGTCAGATAATTTAATAAATAAAAAAGAAATCAGGTGATCCCATGTCAAATGCCAAAGCTTACATCCAAGCTTCTTTTGAAGCAGTCAAAGCCCGCAACCCACATGAAACAGAATTCCTCCAAGCTGTAGAAGAGCTCTTCTCTACACTTGAGCCTGTTTTTGAAGCACACCCAGAATACATCGAAGAAAACATCTTGGCCCGTATCGTTGAGCCTGAGCGTATCATCAGCTTCCGTGTTCCATGGACAGACAAAGATGGAAATGTTCAAGTCAACCGTGGCTACCGTGTTCAGTTCAACTCAGCTGTAGGTCCTTACAAAGGCGGTCTTCGCTTCCACCCAACTGTAAACCAATCCATCTTGAAATTCCTCGGTTTTGAGCAAATCTTCAAAAACGTCTTGACTGGTCTTCCAATCGGCGGTGGTAAAGGTGGTTCAGACTTTGATCCTAAAGGAAAAACTGATGCTGAAATCATGCGCTTCTGCCAAAGCTTTATGACTGAATTGCAAAAACACATCGGACCTTCACTTGACGTCCCTGCTGGTGACATCGGTGTCGGTGGTCGTGAGATTGGTTACATGTACGGTCAATACAAACGCCTCCGCCAGTTTGATGCAGGTGTCTTGACTGGTAAACCTCTTGGCTTCGGTGGTTCATTAATCCGCCCAGAAGCAACTGGTTACGGTTTGGTTTACTTCACTGATAACATGTTGGCTGCAAACGGTAAATCCTTCAAAGACCAAACAGTCCTTATCTCAGGTTCTGGTAACGTTGCCCAATATGCTGTTCAAAAAGCGACTGAACTCGGTGCAAAAGTCATCTCTGTTTCAGACTCAAATGGTTACATCATTGACGAAACTGGTATCGACTTTGACCTCTTGGTGGACATCAAAGAAAAACGCCGCGCTCGTTTGACAGAATACGCTGCAGAAAAAGCAACTGCTAAGTACTTCGAAGGTTCTGTATGGAACTACGATGGCAAGGCTGACATTGCCCTTCCATGTGCGACTCAAAACGAAATCAACGGCGAGCAAGCTGCTGCCCTTGTGAAAAATGGCGTTTACTGTGTGGCTGAAGGTGCCAACATGCCATCTGACCTTGATGCTATCAAAGTTTACAAAGAAAATGGCGTTCTTTACGGCCTTGCAAAAGCAGCCAATGCTGGTGGTGTAGCCGTATCTGCCCTTGAAATGAGCCAAAACAGCCTTCGTCTTTCATGGACTCGTGAAGAAGTAGACGGCCGTCTTAAAGACATCATGGCAAATATCTTCAACACAGCTAAAGAAACTGCTGAAAAATACGACCTTGGTACAGACTACCTTGCAGGTGCTAACATCGCAGCCTTTGAACAAATTGCGGATAGCATGATTGCCCAAGGTTTGGTATAAGCTTACTTTTAGTTTACTAAACTATAATAAAAACGCTCCCAAAATTGACGTGCTAATTTTGGGGGTGTTTTTCGTTAAAAAAAGAGGAGACCAGTGGATAAACATGTTCTCCTTTTTAAAATGTAAAAATAACAGATAGACCGATTATCAAGTCGAACAATCTGAATCAAGGGGCGTTATAAACCCGCAAAATTGTGCAGTATTTAAAACTTTTTCTACAGCGATTAGATACCTTCTGCGACTAATTCCGTCCACATGGCATCTTCGTAGGTAAAACCAAAGTTTGTTTCATTATCTATACCGTAGATAAGTTTTACTTGTACTTTCTCTCCTGGCTTCAACTTTTCGACTAGATTCACATCGTAGGTCCGTAAATCCAGGGAAAAGGGAATCTGACTAACGGGGTCCATGAGACTGAAATAGTATTCATCAAAATAGAGCTCTTTTGCGGTCGAATTTTCAACTTCCATTTCAACAACATAAGCTGTGCTGTAGTAGCTATCTACTAGTTCTATGCTATCATCTTTCCCCATAGACGTTACTGTTACATGAAGACCGTTAGAAAAATCAACTGAGTCACCAACTTGATACTCCGTGTATTCCACAGTCTCATCAATGTACCCGTCACTACCTGTATCCCAATTATCAAAATTTGCTGAGCTTAGGCCAATCATAAAAATAAAACAGGTTACTCCTAAGATGAAGGAGAGGACTGCACCAGCAATGGTCGTCCAAAAGAGAGGCTGTTTGTGCAAGGGTTTCTTCTTATAGTACATCTGCCCATTTTCAACGACAAAATCTTTTGTTTGCATAATAAACTCCTTATTTTAAAACAGTTGGTCCACTTGAAGGTAAATCTATTCCTGCTTGACGCAGAGCATCTTGATAAAAACCAAAGAATTGATGATAGATCTTGTTCTGTTGACCGTTGGCTACGAAAAGATTAACACGAAATACAAACTGTCCCGAAATAGCATTTTGGGGACCTAATACAGTCACACCTGTAATCTGGTCAAAATTGCTGATTTCTCTCAAATTGACCTCTTCTATTACGCGATAGACTTGTTCCAAATCGGTATTAAATTTGAGCGGAATATCGATTTGAGCACGCATGTCCCCTCTTGACTGATTGGACACCACTAGAATGTTGCGATTGGGAATAAAATGCAATGTCCCATCTGCATCACGTACTTGTGTTGTTCGGATTCCCATGCTAACGATGGTTCCTGAAATGGTAATGGGCCCGTTGGTTAACTTAACTACATCTCCGACGTCAAACTGTCGTTCAATTAAGATAAAGAATCCATTGACCAAGTCTGAGAGAAAGCCTTGTGCGCCCAGCCCAACAGCTACCCCAGCAATCCCGGCTCCTGCAAGAAGACTGGATACCGGCAAACCGAGGATACTCAGAATACAGTAGATAAGGATAAAGTAGAGTAGATAATTTAGGATGCTTTCCACCAGACGACTGATGGTCTTCTGACGACCAATGTCTTGTGTAGATACCTTTAGAGAGGGAACCAAAACCTTTTTCACAGAAGCTTTGGCTATCTTCTTGATAATGTAAAATGCAACAAAGAGTAAAACAAGCGATAAAACCTTATTTAGACCTGCTGTCACAATGGCCTCAATATTAAATTGAGACAAATACTTGGTAATAAAATCATTCATGAGATAATTATAGCAGAAAACATCCTAAAAGAGCAAAGAGGCTGGGCAAAAAGTCCAAAGCCATTTCTCAGAGTTCGTCTTCTCACTCCCTTATCTTATTTCTTCTTTGCAAAATACTGGCGTGTCTCCTTGATGATAACAGGAGAGAGGGCTAGTAAGGCAATCAAGTTTGGTAGGGCCATGAGACCATTTACAATATCTGCAACGGTCCAAATCAAGTCTAGTTTGAGGAAGCCACCAAGAGCTACCATTGCCACAAATAACAGACGATAAGGCAAGATGGATTTGGTACCGAATAGAAACTCGATACAGCGTTCACCATAGTAAGACCATCCGAGAATAGTTGTAAAAGCAAAAAGTACCAAACTAATCGTCAAGGCAATAGATCCTGTACTGCCAAAAACAGTCGCAAAGGCTGCCTGCGTCAGTGGTGCCCCTTCAAGTCCTTCTACTGTCCACTGACCAGTCACCAAAATTGACAAACCAGTTAGACTACAGATAATTAATGTATCAATAAATGTCCCTGTCATAGAAATCAAGCCTTGCTCAACAGCATTATCCGATTTGGCTGCTGCAGCTGCGATAGGCGCCGAACCTAGACCAGATTCATTTGAAAACACTCCACGCGCAATACCACGTTGGATCGCTTCTTTTACAGTTGCCCCTACAAAGCCACCTACTGCTGCTGCAGGTGAGAAGGCAGATTTCAGAACCAAACCAAGTGTCGGAAGCAGTTCATTCCAGTGAACTAACAAGACTATCAAACTTGCCAAAATGTATAAAATCGCCATGAAAGGAACGATTTTGGTCGAAACATCCGAGATTTTTTCAATTCCCCCAAAGATAAAGAAAGCAATTGAAATGGCTGTCACAATGCTGACCAACTGGGGAGCTAATCCAAAACTCGAAGACATGGAAGATGCAATCGAATTAACCTGTGAAAATGTCCCCATCCCCAAAAGTGCCACCAGAACACCAGAAATAGCAAAGAAAACAGCCAAGGGTTTCCACTTCTGTCCCATCCCCAAGGTGATATAATGCATAGGCCCACCTGCTGCTTGACCGTTGGCATCCTTGGTACGGTATTTAATGGCTAAAAATCCTTCCGCATACTTAGTTGCCATCCCGAAAAAGGCTGCTACCCACATCCAGAAAAGAGCCCCTGGTCCACCTGTCGTAATGGCTGTTGCCACTCCGACGATATTTCCCGTACCAACTGTCGCTGCCAAAGCTGTACAAAGAGCCGCAAAGCTAGACACATCTCCTTGACCAGACTGGTCACTAGAGAAAATCAGACGAAAGGCTGTCGGTAACTTGCTAACTTGAAACATCCCTAAACGGAGCGTAAGGTAAACACCTGTACCGACCAAAAGTATTAAGAGAGGCGGTCCCCAAACAAGATTGTTGATAGCTTTAAATAGTTCTAACATAGTTCCTCCTAAGCGTTTCTAATCCGATAAAGCTGCCGGAAAAACAAAAAGAGGCTGAACCCTTCAACCTCTAGAATCAACGTGAAAAATACAGAAAAAGCCTATTTTTCAACGCTCTGTCCTTTTACCTGAGAGTTTCAGTAGCTCTACTTTTACAAGCAGAACTACCTTGCCCCTTCGGTGCCAAAATGGTCTCTCCAGAGTTCCGTCCATTGAACAGTCAGTTTCCCTTCTACCCAATATCAACCGGTTATTCAGTTTTATCTAGTCTTATTTTAATCTAATTTCACGAAAAAATCAAGAATATTTTCTGATACTCAATGAAAATCAAAAGTGGCCTAGGAAACGAAGCCGAAGATAGAACTCTGTTACTGTCTTGTTTCAAGGTAGTCATAACCACCCGTGAAAACGGGTGGCTTGTACACCGGCTATAAGCCGTTTCTCTCCAGCGACGTCTAAAGACGTTCGCTGAACTTCGTTCAGGTTAGTGCTATAATTACTTGACTAATGCCCGT
>NZ_JAOTGI010000012.1:0-62261 GCF_044427255.1 Streptococcus sp. 2021WUSS126
ATGTGGCTACGAAGCCGGATGTCTTGGATTTACCCTATATCACCAGCTACAAGCTCACGGGATTCCCTGTATCGTGATGGCGCCTACAACGGTGATGAAGGAAGGATCTAAGCGTGTTAAGACTGATAAAAAAGATGCAGCTCAGCTCGCAAAAGCTCTGGCCTTTCGTAGCTATCGGCCTGTTCATATTCCTACTGTTGAGGATGAACAAGTCAAAGAATATATCCGCATGAGAACAGACCACAAAGTGGCTCTGAAGAAAATCAAACAACAAATTTTTGCCTTCTGTCTCCGACATGATTTTCGCTATACCAAGGGAAGCAGTAATTGGACACAGAAACATGTCCGCTGGCTCCATTCTCTAAATCCTAAGGGACTTTACGCAGAGATTTTGACAGAATACCTATTGACCTATGAGAAATTAGTAGATCAAATAGAACGGTATGATGCGCGAATTGTGCAACTGGCTCAAAGCGACAGTTATCAAGAGAAGATCTCTCAGCTTTCTTGCTTTATTGGCGTCAAAACACTAACCGCTCTTTCCATTGTGACGGAAATCGGTGATTTTAACCGCTTTGCGACAGCTCAACATTTTGCTTCTTATCTTGGGCTAACTCCTAGCGAAAATTCTAGCGGCGACAAGGAGAGAAGAGGTGCTATCACCAAAGTTGGGAATAGCTATGTGAGACGACTTCTGATAGAAGCTGCACAATCATTGGCTAAGGGAACGATTGGGTATAAATCCAAAGAATTGAAAAGGAGACAAAGTGGAAACCGAGTGGAGGTGATTGCTTATGCAGATAAGGCTAATGAACGCTTAAGAAGACGTTATCGCACACTTGTTCTAGGAAAAAATAAGAAACAAAATGTTGCTAAAACAGCTATTGCACGGGAATTATCTGGTTTTATTTGGGGGATGATGACAGAAATAAGGATTGAAATAATGTTTGAATGGAGAGTATCTTGAAGGAGTTTAGGACTTCAAGGTTTGAGTTATCTACGAAATGACTAAGTGGCACAATTGTGATACACGCTTATAGAGAGTAGGACTCGCGGCAGAACCATTGACCTGTAGGTAACCAATCCACGAATATCAGAGTGGCCAATGCCCGAAGCTAAGAACTAGGCTCTTTCTAGATACTTTTCATTTTTTATCAGTTCGATTGTTTTTACTTGACAAAGGGCTTTACATATCAGTCATTTAGTTTGCTTTTAGTACTCGCTTCAAAGGTTCGGGAGCCTTTGAAGGCTGGAGATAGGGCGAAACAAGTTCGCCTCAATAGCTACAGGTTGCTAGAACAGCCTAAAATCTGTTCTAGGTTGGAAATAAGGAAACGACGTTTCCTCGCTCGTCGAAGTAATTAAAGATAAACTGATATGACTATATAAAATGAATTACAGAATATATGATTGAGATAGATGGTACCTTGTTGCACGTTGCAACAGGGTATTTTTTATTTAGAGTAGTAAACACAGGGTAAAAATGTTAGTGTTTGAGTTCCTGTTAACATCTCGGAGGAGTGGTTGATTTTTCGAATATTCTGGAGATTGTTTGAGGTGGGAAATTGGTAGTAAGGGAGTCAGTCGTATCACTTCCCGCTCCCATTTTGTATGGTTTACTTTCGTGAATGTAGTATAGTCCATTTTGGATAGTATATGAATAATGACATGTAAAATGTTTACTAATGATTGATAAAATCGAAGAAGAAAATCATATTTGTGCTAAGTATATTTTATTGCTTGGGGAATGAAGATACTCGAATTTTATAAGATTATATCAAGATTCGTTTTGAAAGTATTTAAAATAAATGATAAAAATCGTTGACAAAACCGGTTTACTATATTACAATACAATTTGTAAACGCTTTAAAAAATAAAATACAAGGGAGTTACGAATATGAATCAGCAATTTTCATTGGATCAATTTTCTCTGAGAGGAAAAATTGCATTGGTAACAGGAGCATCGTATGGGATTGGCTTTGCGATTGCATCAGCCTATGCCAAAGCAGGGGCGACAATTGTTTTTAATGATATTAATCAAGAGTTGGTTGATAGGGGAATGGCAGCCTATAGGGCAGCAGGTATTAATGCGCATGGCTATGTTTGCGATGTAACTGATGAGGATGGAATACAGGCTATGGTTGCTCAAATTGAATCAGAAGTTGGAGTTATTGATATTCTAGTGAATAATGCTGGTATTATTCGTAGGGTTCCAATGATTGAAATGACAGCAGCTCAATTTCGTCAAGTTATTGATATTGACCTAAATGCTCCGTTTATTGTTTCTAAAGCGGTTATTCCATCTATGATTAAAAAGGGACATGGGAAAATTATCAATATTTGTTCCATGATGAGTGAGTTAGGACGAGAAACAGTGTCTGCTTATGCAGCGGCTAAAGGTGGGCTTAAGATGTTGACGAAGAATATTGCTTCGGAATACGGTGAAGCCAATATACAATGTAACGGCATTGGTCCTGGGTATATTGCAACTCCACAAACAGCTCCGTTACGTGAACTCCAGAAGGATGGTTCTCGTCATCCATTTGATCAATTTATTATCGCGAAGACCCCTGCAGCTCGTTGGGGTGAAGCTGAGGATTTGATGGGTCCAGCAGTCTTTTTAGCAAGTGATGCTAGTAATTTTGTGAATGGGCACATTCTTTATGTTGATGGAGGAATTCTAGCTTACATTGGTAAACAGCCGGAAGCGTAATAAACGAATTAACAAATTTAACAAATTTTGATATAAGAAGGGAAAAAACGATGAAAATTGCACTTATTAATGAAAATAGTCAGGCGGCTAAAAATAGTCTTATTTTTGAAACATTGAAGTCAGTAACAGATGCTAAAGGGTATCATGTTTTTAACTATGGAATGTATGGTAAAGAGGGAGAAAGTCAGTTGACTTATGTACAAAATGGTCTGCTGGCTTCAATCCTTCTAGTTAGTAAGGCAGCGGATTTTGTTATTACAGGTTGTGGCACGGGGGTAGGTGCCATGTTGGCGGCTAATAGTTTTCCAGGGGTAGTTTGTGGCTTTGCGGTAGATCCGACGGATGCATACCTCTTTTCACAGATAAATGGAGGAAATGCTTTGTCTCTGCCATTTGCAAAGGGATTCGGTTGGGGAGCTGAATTAAATCTCAAATTACTTTTTGAGCGACTGTTTGCAGAGGAAATGGGGGGCGGTTATCCCCGTGAACGCGTTATTCCAGAACAACGAAATGCCCGTATTTTGAATGAAATGAAAGCAGTCACCTATAAAGACTTACTGACAGTACTTCAAGAAATTGATCAAGATTTTTTGAAAGAAACTATTTCAGGTGAACATTTCCAAGAATATTTCTTTGCCAACTGTCAGGACGAGTCAATTGCAGCATATTTAAAAACAGTATTAGAAAGTTAAAGAGTGAGGGGCGGTTATGAAGAAGGTATTACTGATTGGTGAACCTTTAATTCGCATTACACCAACAAACTATCAAGAATTGACAGATGGTGTAGAAAGTCGTGTGTTTTTTGGAGGTTCAGAAATCAATGTCGCTTGTAATCTTCAAGGATTTGGATGTGAAACCAAGCTTTTGACCGCACTACCACAAGGCTCTCTAGGTGATAGATTTTTAGATTTCTTAGATGGGAAAGGGATTGATACTTCCAGTGTTCAACGTAAGGGGGAACGTGTGGGAGTATACTACATGGAAGCAGGATTTGGTTGCCGTTCTAGTCAAGTCTACTATGATCGGGGGCAGTCTAGTTTGGAAGCTATTCAAGTCGATCATTTTGATATGGATCAATTATTTTTAGAGGTTGGTTTGGTTCACTTTAGTGGTATCACCGTGGCCATTGGTTCAGCTGTTAGGGCATGGCTTGTTCAAGTATTAAAAGAAGCAAAGCGTCGTAAAATTCCGATTTCGATGGATCTTAATTGGCGTTCTAAGATGATTGGATTAAGAGATGCAAAAAAAGTGTTCTCGCAATTTGCGACCTATGCAGACTATTGTTTTGGTCTGGAACCTATTATGGCTAATGAAAAAGATTGGGAATTATTTGAAAGAGATACGGCTACTGTCCATACAATAAGAGAACGGATGCAAACTTTAAAGGAAGCCTATAAGTTTCAAGCAATCTTCCATACGATTAGGCAGACAGATGAACTAGGCAGAAATTTATATAAGGCTTACGGATTAGCTGATGAATTTTGTTGCTCTCAAGAATTGAAAACTCAGGTGTTACAACGTGTTGGCAGTGGTGATGCGTTTGTTGCTGGGGCATTATATAAATTGTTAGAGAGGACGTCGTTAAAGGCGATTTTAGATTTTGCTGTTGCTAGCGGAACTTATAAATGCAGCATAGAAGGGGATCACATGCGGCAATCTCTTAGCAAAGTTGAGTCTTTATTAGAGGGGAAAAATGACATTATACGATAAAGGAGAAAAAATGAGTCCATCACAAATTATTTCAAAATTGAAGGAGCAAGGGCTTGTTGTAGTCGTTAGAGGAGATGACAAAGAAGTCGGATTTAAGACGGCACAGGCCTGTATTGCAGGAGGAATTACAGCTATAGAGGTTGCTTATACAAATCCTGACGCGAATATGATTATTACAGAACTTAGTCGATGCCATAAAGATGATGTTTCTGTTTTAATTGGGGCTGGAACGGTTCTAGATTCTGTAACGGCCCGGCAAGCCATTATGGCGGGAGCAAGTTATATTGTTTCACCATCTTTTAATATAGAAGTTGCAAAAATCTGTCATCTTTATGCAGTGCCATATCTTCCGGGCTGTATGACTCTAACGGAGATTACAAATGCTTTGGAAGCAGGCTGTGAAATGGTTAAACTGTTTCCTGGTAGTGTTTTGGGGACAAACTATATTACTGCAATCAAAGGACCATTACCGCATGTTTCAATCATGGTAACCGGTGGAGTAAAGCTTAATAATGTTTCAGAATGGTTTAACGCTGGTGCAACTGTTCTTGGTATTGGTGGGGAATTTAATCAATTAGCTACTAAAGGAGAGTTCGGTACAATTCAAGAATTAGCGTCCTCTTATACAAGTGTTAGAGATAAGATGAAGTAGTTTATTTCAAAATAAGGACTGTATTTTAACGTTTTCACTTTCTCCTGCCTCCAACGGGGTTGAATGTGGGAGAAAGTGAGATGTTACAGGGGAAATTTTGAACGGAAACATGGAGAGATTTGGTGCTCCTGTTTATGAAAAGAGGGAGCTGGAGAATATTTTTTAAATAAAAGTCCAACAAAATATAAAACGCTTACATTTTTTTTATAAAATCTATTGACAAGTGGTTGTCAATAGTCTACAATACAAAGTGTAGGTAAACCGGTAAAGTTAAAAGGAGAGAATTATGATTAAAGTGATTGTCGTTGCTCATGGACAGTTTGCTAGTGGGATTCTTACTTCACTAAAGTTAATTGCAGGAGAGGTGGAGAATATTGAGGCAATTGATTTTAGTGAAGGAATGTCGGCGCAAGAACTAAAAGCACGCATCAAAGCAGCTATATTAGGCGAAAGAGAGGTTTTGATTTTAACTGATTTACTAGGAGGTACGCCTTTTAAAGTTAGTGTAGAATTAGCAGCAGAACAGAAAGAGCAGAATGTTGTCGTTCTTTCAGGTTTAAATCTTGCGATGATTTTGGAAGCGAATTTTTCACGGTTAACAGATGATTTAGAACAATTGGTTGGTAAATTGATTACCACTTCTAAAGATGGAATCGTTGATTCTGTCAGTCTGTTAGCAGAGGATAACCATGATGAAGAGTTATTTGAAGATGGTATATGAGGGAGAAATACATGATTAAGGACGTTTTGATTGAGTCAATTGCCAAAAAAAGAGAGTTTAGAAATTCCACTCTATTGAGTAAGAAAGAAGTTGAGGCTGCAATAGAATTGGCGATTCAACAACTTGTTATCAATTGTGAATATTTTGGTGAGTCGTTCCCGACTCCGGCCACATTTGATAACCATTATCCAAAGATGGATAATACAGAGTGGACAAATGGTTTTTGGACGGGCGCGCTTTGGTTAGGACATGAGTATTCTTTGAACAACAAAATGAAAGCGTTAGCAAAAAAGAATACGGCATCTTTCTTGGAACGTGTCAAACAAAGAATTGAATTAGATCATCATGATTTGGGATTCCTGTATTCACCATCAACGGTAGCTGATTATAAATTGACAGGTAGCAAAGAGGCTTTAGAAGCTTCGCTCTTGGCTGCTGATAAATTAATGGAGCGCTATCAAGAAAAGGGCGGTTTTATTCAGGCCTGGGGGCAACTTGGTAAAGCAGAAGATTATCGACTGATTATTGATTGTTTGTTGAATTTACAATTACTTTTCTTTGCTTATGAGGAGACAGGTGAGCAGAAATATTATGATGTAGCTCTTAGTCATTTCTACGCTTCTGTTAATACAGTTATTCGAGATGATGCTTCAACATTCCATACCTATTACTTTGACCCTGAAACAGGAAAACCGCTCAAAGGGGTTACTCGACAAGGATTTAGTGATGACTCTTCCTGGGCGCGTGGTCAATCTTGGGGTATTTACGGTATTCCGTTAGCTTACCGTAAAATTAAAGATCCCGCATGTTTAAATTTGTTTAAAGGAGTAACCAACTACTTTCTTAACCGTTTGCCAGAGGATAACGTTTCCTATTGGGACTTAATTTTTAATGATGGTAGTGGGCACGCTCGTGATTCTTCTGCGACAGCAATAGCGGTTTGTGGTATTCACGAGATGCTTAAATATTTGCCAGAAGTTGATGAGGACAAGGAAACTTATAAATACGCTATGCACACGATGCTACGGTCCTTGATTGATAACTATGCTAACCGTGAGTTAGCTCCAGGTCGCCCATTGCTTCTACATGGGGTCTACTCTTGGCATTCAGGAAAAGGTGTCAATGAAGGAAATACTTGGGGCGATTATTATTACTTAGAAGCTTTGCTTCGTTTTTATAAAGATTGGGAATTATATTGGTAGGAGGTTAAAATGGCAACACCAAATATTGTAATGGCTCGTATTGATGAGCGACTAATTCATGGACAGGGACAACTATGGGTTAAATCCTTAGGTTGTAATACTGTCATCGTGGCAAATGATAAGGTTAGTGAGGATAAGATTCAGCAGACATTAATGAAAACGGTTATTCCAGATTCAGTAGCTATGCGTTTCTTCCCTTTGCAGAAAGTGATTGATGTGATTCATAAGGCTAATCCTGCTCAAACTATTTTCTTAGTTATTAAAGATTTGCAAGATGCACTAACTTTGGTTAAAGGTGGAGTGCCAATCACAGAATTAAATATTGGAAATATTCATAATGCGCCTGGAAAAACGCAAGTAACACGGTCTATCTTTTTTGGTTCAGAAGATAAGGCTATAGTGAGAGAGTTGAACGATGTTTATAAGATTCGCTTCAACACAAAGACAACGCCTTCTGGTAATGATGGGGCAGTTGAAGTTAATATATTGGATTATATTTAAAAAATAAGGAGAATTATCATGACGATCAGTCTAATTCAAGCAGCTCTTATTGGTCTGTGGACAGCTTTCTGTTTTAGCGGTCTATTATTGGGGCTTTACACAAACCGATGTATCGTGCTTTCTTTTGGGGTCGGAATCATTTTAGGAGATCTACCAACGGCTTTAGCTATGGGTGCTATCAGTGAGCTGGCATACATGGGATTTGGTGTTGGTGCTGGGGGGACCGTTCCTCCAAATCCAATCGGACCTGGTATTTTTGGTACTTTGATGGCTATTACAAGTGCTGGAAAAGTAACACCAGAAGCAGCTTTAGCACTTTCAACACCTATTGCGGTAGGTATTCAATTCTTACAAACTTCAGCATATACTCTACATGCGGGTGCTCCAGAATCAGCTATCAAACATCTTCGTGCAGGAAACCTTTCTAAATTTAAACGTGTTGCAAATGGTACAGTGATTACTTTCGCCTTTTTAGGATTTGCTCTCGGTTTCTTGGGTGCCTATTCAATGGATACTCTTTTGAAATTGGTTGAAATGATTCCGCCAGTATTATTAACCGGATTGAGTGTAGCAGGTAAGATGCTTCCAGCTATCGGTTTTGCAATGATTTTGTCTGTAATGGCTAAGAAAGAATTGATCCCGTTTGTATTGCTTGGCTATGTTTGTGCAGCCTATCTACAACTGCCTGTAATTGGTATCGCAATTGTCGGTAGTATCTTTGCACTTAAAGAATTCTTTAATAAACCAGAACAAGTGGCAGTGAAACAGGAGGAAGCACACGATGACTGGATCTAAACTAACTAAAAAAGATTATCTCAACACATCTCTACGGGCCTTCTTCTTGCAGAATGGTTTCAATTACAGTAATTATCAAGGGATTGGCTATGCAAATGTCATGTATCCAGCTTTTAAGAAGCATTTTGGTGACGACAAAGAAGGATTAACTAAAGCTTTAGAAGAAAACTGTGAGTTTTACAATACCAATCCGCATTTTCTTCCATTCATTACTAGTCTTCATTTGGTCATGTTAGAAAATGATCTCCCAGAAGAAGAGACTCGTGGGATTAAGATGGCACTGATGGGGCCGTTGGCAGGGATTGGTGATTCACTTTCACAATTTGTATTAGCTCCCCTTTTGTCTACGATTGCTGCTTCTCTAGCAGGTCAAGGACTGGTTATGGGACCGATTCTTTTCTTCCTTGGAATGAACATTATCTTGACCTCTATCAAGTTGTTGACTGGTTTGTATGGCTATAAATTTGGTACCAGTGTGATTGATAAATTGAGTGACCAAATGGCAACAATTTCTAAGGTAGCTAATATCATCGGTGTGACAGTTATCTCTGGTTTAGCAGTAACCTTTGTAAAAATTTCGGTGCCAATTACCTTTGCGGCGGGTGAATTAACAGAAGGAGCAGATCAGAAAATTGTAACCATCCAGGGAATGTTAGACAAGATTGCCCCTGCATTGCTTCCTGCCTTGTTTACGATTTTAGTTTATTATCTCATCAAGAACAAGAAATGGACTACTTATAAATTGGTTATCTTGACCGTTATCATCGGTATTTTGGGTAGCTGGTTGGGCATCCTTGCATAAGCAATTATGGATCAACAAACACTCTACTATGCACTAATTATTTTAGTAGCTCTATCGACCATACTTCCTGTACTTACGTCTTATGTCAATCGTAAACGACAACAAAAAGCTCTTGAGGAGCAACTGGAAAAACGCCAACGCTACTTATCAACCTTACAGGCTGGAGATGAGGTTATCCTCTTCTCTGGACTGCATGGTAAAATTATCAAACTAACAGATAGCTTGGTAGAACTACAGATTGCAAAAGGCATTATTGTTTACGTTGAAAAAGAGTCGATTATGGGAAAAGCCAAAGAACTACTTTTTACGAAGTAGTTCTTCTTTCTTTAAGAGAGAAAAGCGATTGCGAAATAAAAAATGTTGTAGTAACATTGTTTTACACTGTATAAAAAAGGAGAGGAAATACCAATGGGGATTTTTACCAGTCAAACGAAGCGATATTATAGCATTCGTAAATATAAAATTGGAGTTTGTTCAGCTCTTATTGCGCTGTCTATATTGGGAACAAGGGTTGCAGCCAATCAGTTGCCAAGTACAGAAACAGCTAGTCCACAAACCAGTCAGTTAGTGGAAACCACTTCAGAAGCGACAGAAGTAGCTAATCATACGACAGAACCAGTAACGACAAGTGAGGTCAGCTCTGAAGCTAGTCCTGTTACGTCAACAGAAAGCCAGCCTTCAAGCACCGCTGTAGAAACTGTTGCCAGTCCGCAAGCTGTTCAGGCGACAAAAGAAGAGAAGAACCTAGTAGCCAATGGGGAGTTCATCAGTACAACGGCACCATCAGGAAACTGGAAAGAATCGGCTGCTACAGACTGGGAAACGTGGATTCCGAATGATATTAAAAAAGAAAATGGAGCTGTTTCTATTGATGATGGGAAACTTCATATTTCTTCAACAAATACTTACCGAGTGGCGGTGTACCAAACAGTGGATGTAGATCCTAGCAAGCGCTATCTCTTTAGCTATGATGTCGAAACCAAGGATCTGAAGGGGAGCGGTGTTCGTGTTCGCTTGCGCAGTTTGACTGCAGAAGGCAAGGATTTGAGCCAGCAAGAATTTACTTTCACAAATTTTGTGGCTGGTACACAACAAAGAAAGGTGGAGAAAGGGTTAACAGTTTCTCCCGAAACTCGTAAATTGAAGGTGGAGCTGTTTTTTGAGAATGGTATAGGCCAAGCCTGGCTGGATAACATCTCGCTGGTAGAATATGCTGAAAAAACACCAGAAACACCAGAGTCAAGCCCAGAACTTGTCCAACCTGAAACAGGGGAAATTACCCTTGCCAGCAATAAGGTTTACCTGCCTGTTCGCCCAGACCTGACCTATCGTATTGCGAATGCGACTGTGGCCACTGTGGAGAAAAATATGATTCGTCCGCTTGTGGCTGGAAAAACTCAGGTAGATATTTATGATAAAGACACCAAACTATCTAGTTTCGAGCTGACAGTTACGAAGCATCAAGCAACAGTCTTTGATACCTTAAGGAACAACTGGGAAGATATTTCTTTAGCCAATAAACGCTACCAATCTAATGATACTCAGATGAAAGCCTTTCTAGGGCGTTTAGATGCCGGCGTAGCTTCTTCTCTTAAAAAATGGGTTGAACCAACAGAGCAGGGCAAAACGATTTTCAACGATATTGACTTTAGTAAATCCAGCCACCTGACAACGGTCTATCGCCGCTTGGAGCAGATGGTCCAAGTAGTTGAGAATCCAGACTCAGCCTATTACCACGACCGCTCACTTATCGATTTGGTCAGAAAAGGAATGAACTGGCTTTACACCAATGTTTATAATGAAAATAAGTCAATTGATGGGAATTGGTGGGATTATGAAATTGGGACTCCGCGTGCAGTTGTCAATACATTAATCTACATGTATCCCTACTTTAGTCAGGAGGAGATTCTAACCTATACCAAACCGATTTCGAAATTTGTACCAGATCCAACCACTATCCGTAAAACATTGACCAATCCAGTCCCAGCAGTTGGTGGTAATCAGACGGATTTGAGCAAGGTGGCCATCTTGGAAGGAGCTCTTCGCGAAGATGCTGACCGTGTGAGGGCTGGTGCGCAAGGTTTGACAACGATTATGAAATTTGTAGATAAGGGAGAGGGCTTCTACAAGGACGGCTCCTTTATCGACCACACCAATGTTGCCTACACAGGAGCGTACGGAAATGTCCTCATTGAAGGTTTTTCACAGTTACTACCAGTTATTCAGCCAACGGAGTTTGCCCTCAAGGAAGAACAGACCAACATTCTTTATGAATGGATTGAAAAAGCCTTTATGCCAATATTGGTTCGCGGTGAATTGATGGATATGACCCGCGGTCGTTCCATCAGTCGGGCAACTGGTGAATCACATGTTCAGGCCATGGAGATTTTAAGGTCTTTGGTCCGCATTGCAGAATCGGCTCAGCCTGAGCAAAAAACCAAACTTCTCTCCTTTGTTAAGGCGCAGCTGACCTCTGATACCTTCTATGACAGCTACCGCAGCCTCAAATCCTATAAGGATATTGATTTGGTCAACAAGCTTTTAGCTGATAATCAAATCCCTGCTGAAGTGGATAAAGATTATATTGCAGCCTTCAACAATATGGATAAGTTTGTTTATCGAAGTGCTCAAGAAGGCTTTACCTTTGCTTTGTCCATGTACTCTTCTAGAACTCAAAACTATGAAGATATGAACAATGAAAACCGCAAGGGTTGGTATACAGCAGATGGTATGTTTTACCTCTACAATGATGATTTGAGTCATTACAGTAACCACTACTGGGCAACAGTTGACCCGTATCGCTTACCGGGAACGACAACGACCAAGGACAAACGAGAAGACGGCAGTGGCGAGGTAACTCTTGCAAGTGACTTTGTTGGAGCAAGCCAGTTAGGCAACCGCTTGGCGACGATTGCAATGGATTTCAATAACTGGAACAATAGTCTGACTGCTCGTAAGGCTTGGATTGTTCTGGGAAATAAGATTGTTTTCCTAGGTACTGATATACAGCATCAATCTGCTCAAGGCGCCGTGACAACGATTGAAAATCGTAAACTCTTGACCGGAGAAAAATATAGCTATTACATAAATGGCCAGCCAGTTGATTTGTCCAAAGAAGTAGTGACAGATAAGACTCAATCCTTTTACATGACCAATGGCAAGGACAATCAGTCCATCGGCTATGTCTTCTTGAACCAATTGCCGACTCATGCCAAGTTAGATCAGCGAACCGGCAAATGGAGCGACATCAACCACAATCAGTCCAAAGAAGAAGTGAGCAATTCCTTTGTTAGCCTATGGCATGAACATGCACAAACATCAAGTAACTATGCTTATGTCCTTGTTCCAAACCAATCTATGGAAAAAGTAAATCAGGCAGCTGCTAGTGTGAAATTGCTTCATCAAGACAGGGATTTGCAAGTGGTATACGACCAAGAACAGAATGTCTGGGGCGTTGTGAAATACACGGATACAGCCTACAAGCTGACAGATGATATTACCTTAACAGATGCCGGTTTGTATACCATTCAGAAAGTCGAAGGTGGCTATCGCATCGCCTTTTACAATCCGTCTACCCGAACCGTAAAGAATGGCATTGAGCTGACAAAGGCAGGTTCCAGTCTGACTGTTGAGATGGAGCCAACGGCGGCTTATCCATCCACTGTCTGGAAGGTTACTATGCCAGAAGGTTCTGATAAACAAACTGGAAGTGTCGAAAAAACAGAAAAAGAAGAAAAACAACTCAAGGAAAACCAACCAAGTTCAGAGGTGAAACAAGTGGTTCATCATGCCGCTGAAAAAACAAAGCCGAGTAAGCCCCGTCTGCCCCAGACAGGAGAAGAAGCAAGTCTAGGTCTTGGTTTCTTAGGTTTGCTAACCTTGGGGGCAGTGGTGGATTTCAAGTGTCGCAGATCGCACTCCTAAATGAAATTCGTGGGTGAAGGGGGAGCGTGAAAGAACTCGACGGATAAAAAAGTTCGTCAACAAGTCTTTATTTCTAGTTGTTGAGCTGAAACAGTCTATTCCCAGACTGTTTCACCCTCACCCCCGCATAGTTGATTAGATCAGATTTGGAGTGTGAAATACGAATTGCTGAGATTTGTTTTGGAACTCCTATCTCCAACCTTTAACAGTCCACTGAACTGTTAAAGCCGATCAATCACTGCGCTGAGATGTTGATATGAACTTTGAAGAGTGGATCTGGGCTTTGTCCAGCCTCTCTTCTTTTGGAGAAGCGATAGAGAAAGGACTTGTTATGCAAACAATATTCGAAAAAATAGTAGCTAATCAGTCAGCAGAGTCGGTCAAAACCTATATTCTCAATCAACAAGATGCAGCTTATAAAGAGCTTCTCCTTTCCTGTCAAAATTTATTAAATGATATTTTTATCTTTGAAGACAATTGGGATATGGAACCTTGTTCAGTCGGGTATCATCTTGCTCCTCTTGACTGGACAGCCGACTGCCATGGGGATGAGGAATGGACCTTTATGCTCAATCGGCAGGAATACTTGTGGAAATTAGTTTTGGCCTATCTGGTTGAAAAAGATTCGCGCTACATGGAGCAGGTTAAACGGTTTATCTTTAGTTGGATAGAACAAGTGACAGATTGGCATCCTAAAAGAACGAGCAGTCGCACCTTAGATACGGCTATCCGCTGTCTAAGCTGGCTCAATATTCTCCCATTTTTAATTGATTGGGGCGGACTAAGTGAAGCTGAGCGTAGCCAACTGTTAGTATCCATTCAAAAACAATTATTTTATCTTCACAGTCATTACCGTGCCAAAGATACGTTGAGTAATTGGGGAATTTTCCAGACTGGCGCAATGCTCTTGGCCCATGCTTATATCGGCGATCAGGTGGATTTAGTAGAGCTTCACCATTTTGCTCGTCAGGAAATCGAAGAGCAAATTCAAACTCAGATATTGGAAGATGGAACTCAGTTTGAGCAGTCTTTTCTCTACCATGTGGAAGTTTATAAACTCTTGCTAAGACTAGCTTTCAGCTTGCCAGATTATCGAAAACAGTGGACACCTATTTTGAAAAAGATGGCAGACTATGTCTTACAGATGACGGGACCAGATGGTAAAAGTGTGGCTCTTGGCGATAGCGATGTTCATTGTACTTCTGACATCTTACAGATGACTGCGATTTTCTTTGAAGATGGCACCTACCTAGTAGATAATTCCAAGCTAGATTTAGGCGTTCTCTTCTTGGTCGGAGAAAATGGCTTGCGCATATTTGAACACTTGACCGCTCAACCCAGCTCGTCAGGGGGACAACATTTTTCTGAATCAGGTCACAGTATTGTCAAAGAAGTGGACAGCTATTTATGTTTCAAGGCCGGTCCCATGGGAAGTGCCCACAGCCACTCTGACCAAAATAGCTTGTGCTTTTACCATAAAGGACAACCAATCGTAATTGACAGCGGTCGTTTCAGCTACCGTGAATGCGAGGAGCGCTACTTGCTTAAAAGTGCTTGGGCTCACAGCACTTGTATCCTTGATGACAATGCTCCAGAGCAGATAAAGGGTTCATGGGAATATGACACATATCCTCAGTTTATTAGTCACAGTTATAAGGGTTTTGAACGCTGTCATTGGATGCAGGGCATTTATCAGGCTCAGACCAGCCAAGGCTTGCCTTACTGGCATAAACGACAGCTCCTTATGGTTGGAGGTGATTTATTGCTGATAGTGGATAGCGTTGATTGCTCAGGCCAGCATGAGTTGACCAGTCAATTGATTTTAGATGAAAGGGTCAAGATTGGAGAAGAGCAGTTAAATGATCTTCGGCTATATAGCCAAAAGGATTTTGAAATCCAGAAAACCGTGCGTTCTCCCCGATACAACCAACTAGTAGAGACCAATAAACTGGTCAAAAAAGAGAGTTTTCGAGATCGATTAGTTACATTTACTCTATTAGCAGATGAAGCAATTCGTGTCAAGCAATTGCCAGTTTACCAAACAGACTATCATTTGATAGAAAGTGGTTTGGCTTTTAGCTGTCAAGGAAAGGGAATGAATATTCTGTTAGTGGTTTCTGATAATGATATATATAAGGGAGAGAAATTACTTCAAGTGGCTGGTTATAAGTTGAGAGGTAAGTGCTTAGTAGTGGATAGGGATAAGAGACAAGTTGTCCGACTCAAAAATTAGAAGGGACAGAAAAATACAGTCATTTCTGTGCAAAATAACTGATAAAGTACGGATAGTATGATAGAATAAAGTAATAAAAGGAGGTATCGGTAAGGTGTCAGAGAAGTTTACCATCAAAGATATTGCAGAACTGGCTCAGACTTCAAAAACAACAGTTTCCTTTTACTTAAATGGTAAATATGAAAAGATGTCCAAAGAGACACGCGAAAGAATTGAGAGAGTCATTCGCGAAACAGACTATAAACCCAGCGTTGTTGCGCGGAGCCTAAATTCAAAAAATACTAAGTTGATTGGAGTATTGATTGGAGATATTACAAATACATTTTCCAATCAAATTGTCAAAGGTATAGAAGAAGAAGCGCATAAGAGTGGCTATCAAGTTATCATCGGAAACAGCAATTACAATCAAGAAAGCGAAGATAAGTATATTGAGAGCATGCTGATGTTGGGTGTAGATGGTTTTATTATTCAGCCGACATCGCATTTTAGAAAATATTCGCGCATTATTGAGGATAAGAAAAAGCATATGGTTTTCTTTGACAGTCAACTTTACGAACATCGTACCAGTTGGATTAAGACAAATAATTACGATGCTGTCTATGATGCAACTCAACTATGTGTAGAAAATGGCTATCAAAAATTTATTCTTATTACAGCTGACATTAGTCGCTTAAGTACACGGATTGAACGAGCTACAGGGTTTATGGATGCTTTGTTAGATTGTAAACAAAGTTATCAAGATTTAACAATTGCAGATGAAAATACGGACATAGAGGAAATTAAACGTTTTCTTCAAGGGGTGGTAAATCCTCAGGAAAAGACCTTAGTGTTCGTTCCGAATTGCTGGGCGTTACCTTTAGTTTTTAATGCTATGAAAGAACTTAAATATGACTTTCCTCAGGTTGGTCTTTTGGGGTTTGACAATACTGAATGGACAAATTTTTCATCCCCTACTATCTCTACCATTGTTCAACCCGCTTTTGAAGAAGGGTGTCAAGCAACAAGGATGCTGATCAATCAGATTGAGGGTGGAAACCAAGTGGAACGACAGCAGGTTTTAGATTGTACAGTTCATTGGAAAGAATCTACATTCTAAGTTAAGTTAAATTTTACTTCTTAGGAAGAGGAGCAGAACGAAGTAGGATATTCGGATTGAGAGCTCACTGAAATCCTCCTTGACTCGCCTAATATATACAAAAAAATAGGAATTTTCCCTTAACTGGTGGGAGAATTCCTATTTTTATACCAATCTTCTTAAGATGGTATATCAATATTATGAATTATGATAGCGATATCATACATATGATTTAAAACTCAACAGATTTCTAAACCAGAAAAATAGAAATGATATTTTTCCAGATCTACAACCCATATAAATAATCATCATCTGTCATAGCTTCTACTTCACCAAGAAGATAGCCGTTACCAACTTGGGAGAAGAAGTCGTGGTTAGATGTACCGGTTGAGATACCGTTCATGATGATTGGGTTGACATCATCTGCTGAATCTGGGAAGAGTGGATCCTGTCCCAAGTTCATGAGAGCTTTGTTGGCATTGTAACGAAGGAAAGTCAAGACTTCCTCAGTCCAGCCAACTGCATCATAGAGGGAGCGTGTGTAGCCCTCTTCGTTTTCGTAGAGCTGGTAGAGCAAGTCGTACATCCAGTCGCGGAGTTTGTCCTGTTCTTCCTCGGACAATTCATTGAAACCAAGTTGGAACTTGTAACCGATGTAGGTACCGTGAACTGACTCGTCACGGATGATCAGCTTGATGATTTCCGCAACGTTGGCCAATTTGTTGTTACCAAGGTAGTAGAGTGGCGTGAAGAAACCAGAGTAGAAGAGGAAGGTTTCTAGGAAAACGCTGGCTACTTTCTTTTCAAGTGGTGTACCTGTTTCGTAGATTTCGTTGATAATCTTTGCCTTGCGTTGCAAGTATTCGTTGCTGTTGGTCCATTCAAAGATGTCTTCAATCTCAGACTTGGTGTTCAAGGTTGAGAAGATAGAAGAGTAAGACTTGGCATGGACTGACTCCATGAATTGGATGTTGTTGTAAACAGCTTCTTCGTGCGGTGTACGAATATCGTTGCGAAGAGCTTGGACACCTGTTTCAGATTGAAGGGTATCCAAGAGGGTCAAACCGCCAAAGACCTTACCAACCAGGTCTTTTTCTTCAGCAGTAAGTTTACGCCAGTCATCCAAGTCGTTTGATAATGGGATACGTGTATCGAGCCAGAATTGCTCGGTCAACTTTTCCCAAGTTGACTTGTCAATAACATCCTCAATGGCGTTCCAGTTTATGGCTTTGTAGTAGGTTTCCATCATATTCTCTTTCTTTTTCTTATACTTCAAATATTATATCACAAATAGATAGTAGCCTGTAAAAAAATCCCCTAAAAGGGATTTGTAATCGAGCGCTCATTAGTTGCTTCACATCATGAACGACAGTGTCGTAAGGTAGTCAGTACCGTTCATTCATTTGATGCTTTAGCATCAATGTCTTACGACACGTAGAAACTGAAGACGATATTTCTTCAGTTTCGGAGTTAGTGAGGTAGCTAGCTAATCCGCCGATAGCGGTTAGCGTAGATTAGCTAGTTGATTTATCAACAGCTAATCTTGCTACGTTAGATCACACAACTTTCACATTGATTTGCGCCGACTTCTTCGCCGTCATCGGTAAAGGTACGGATGTAGTAGATAGACTTGATACCTTTGTTGAAGGCGTAGTTACGAAGGATAGAGAGGTCACGTGTAGTTTGTTTGTTCTCTTTTTTCCATTCATAGAGTTCTTTTGGAAGTTCGCTGCGAAGGAAAAGAGTGAGCGACAAACCTTGGTCGACGTGTTCTGTTGCAGCAGCGTAGACATCGATGACTTTGCGCATATCCATATCGTAGGCAGACTTGTAGAATGGAATGGTTTCTGTTGCCAAGCCAGCTGCTGGATAGTAGATTTTGCCGATTTTCTTCTCTTGGCGTTCCTCAATCCGTTGTGTGATTGGATGAATAGAAGCAGAGACATCGTTGATGTAGCTGATAGAACCGTTTGGAGCAACAGCTAGTCGGTTTTGGTGGTAAAGACCATCTGCCATGACTTTCTCACGTAGGTCAGCCCAATCTTGTCCGCTTGGAATGAAAATCCCTTCAAAGAGTTCTTTGACACGCTCGGATTGTGGTTGGTAATCCCCAGTCACATACTTGTTGAAATAAGTGCCGTCTGCGTATTTTGATTTGTCAAAATTATGGAAGGTTGCCTTGCGTTCGCGGGCAATGTTATTTGATTCTACTAAAGTCCAGTAGTTGAGGAGCATGAAGTAGATGTTGGTAAATTCTACGGCAGTTTTTGAACCGTAATCAATCAAGTTCTGAGCCAGGTAAGAGTGAAGTCCCATAGCACCAAGCCCGATAGAATGAGCACGTTCGTTTCCAGCCTCGATAGACGGCACCGCAGAAATATGCGAATGGTCAGTCACGTAGGTCAGGGCACGAGTCATGGTACGGACAGAACGACCAAAGTCAGGCGATTTCATCAGGTTGACAATGTTGGTTGAGCCAAGGTTACATGACACATCTGTTCCCATAGTCAAGTATTCCTGAGAGTCGTTGATCACGCTCGGTGTCTGAACTTGAAGGATTTCTGAACAGAGGTTGGACATGATAATCTTGCCGTCAACAGGGTTGCTACGGTTGGCAGTATCGATGTTGATAACGTATGGATAGCCAGACTCTTGTTGTAGTTTGGAAATTTCTGTTTCCAAGTCACGTGCCTTGATTTTTGTCTTACGAATGCGAGGGTTTGCCACCAATTCATCGTATTTTTCTGTGATGTCAAGGTAGCTATAAGGGACACCGTATTCCAACTCAACTGAGTATGGGCTGAAGAGGTACATATCTTCGTTTTTACGTGCCAATTCGTAGAATTTATCAGGAACGGTGATACCGAGTGATAAGGTCTTCACACGAACTTTCTCATCGGCATTTTCTTTCTTAGTAGAAAGGAAGGAAATAATATCTGGGTGGAAAACATCCAGATACACTACCCCAGCCCCTTGGCGTTGCCCAAGCTGGTTAGAATAGGAGAAGCTGTCTTCGAAGAGTTTCATAACAGGAACAACCCCAGAAGCCGCCCCCTCATAGCCCTTGATTGGAGCACCTGCCTCACGCAAGTTGCTGAGGGAAATACCAACACCACCACCGATACGGGACAATTGCAGAGCAGAGTTGATAGAACGTCCGATCGAGTTCATATCGTCAGTGACTTGGATGAGGAAACATGATACCAACTCACCACGACGGGCACGACCTGCGTTGAGGAAAGAAGGAGTTGCTGGCTGGTAACGAAGGTGAATCATTTCGTTAGCCAAGTTCAAGGCCAACTCTTCATTTCCTTCTGCAAAATACAAGGCGTTGAAGAGAACGCGATCTTCCATACTTTCCAAGTAATAGGCTCCATCATTTGTTTTGAGGGCATACTGATTGTAGAACTTGTAAGCTGCCATGAAAGACTTGAAGCGGAAATTTTGGTCTTTCAAGAATTGATCAATTTTGATGATAAATTCTGGACTGTATTGGTCCAAAAACTCTTTTTCAAGGTAATTTTCTTCTAATAGATAAGCAATTTTGTCTAAAATACTATCAAATTGCTTGGTATTTGGGAGGACGTTTTCTTTAAAGAAGGCCTTAACCGCTTCTTGGTCCTTGTGGAGTGGGATTTGCCCATTAACAGGACGGTTGATTTCGTTATTTAAACGGAAGTAGGACACATCGCCTAGCTCTTTTAAACTCATAGTCGCAATCTCTTTCTATAAACAGTAGGGAGTTAAACCAAGGCTTTTAGTTTTCCTGGTTGAAAACCTGAGAAAACATCATTTTCAGTTTCGATAACAGGTGCAGCTGAGAAACCGAGACCTTTTACGTGATCGATAAATTCAGGCTGTTCATCTAGATTGATTTCTTTATAATCTACACTATGTTGGTCCAAGAATTTCTTGGTCATTTTACACTGTACACAATCATTTTTTGAATAGATCGTTACCATTCAATTTCTCCTTTGTCCATGAGGGATTAATAAAAAATCCCAATTTTGTTACCAATCTAGGATACAAGATTTTAAGGTTAAAGTCAAGAAGGAAGTTTATTTAAAATCACAAAATATAGTGCACAATATTTTTATAAAACACCATATATTGTACCTCCGCTCATTGCCACTAAGTCGAAAAATAGCGTTTACATAGCTGTTTCTATTTAGTTTGATAACCCTAACAATCTCTCAGTAAAATATAGATTAGCTTTTTTACAAATGTCATAATATTTTGAAGGAAATATTTGATGTTACAAAATGTAACATTTATGGTTATACATGTATTGAATATATATTACCTTTTGTACTATACTATTCAATAATGCTGAAAGAGGTTATAAAATATGGAAAAATCACATAGAAAAAGCTTGTTTCATAAAGGGAAAGAATATTCATATTATGCATTGGATTCGGTTTCAATAGAAGAAAAAGTGGATATTCATTCACTTCCCTATACCATTCGTATTTTATTAGAAAGTCTTTTCAGAAAAGAAGATGGTGTGGATGTTACAAAAAATCACATAATGGAGTTGCTTCATTATCAGGCTGCATCTCCTAAAGGAGAAATCCCCTTTAAACCTAGTCGTGTTATTTTGCAAGATTTTACAGGTGTTCCTGTTGTGGTAGATTTAGCCTCCATGCGTGATGCGGTGGTGAAAGCAGGTGGAAACCCTGAATTGATTAACCCAGAAATTCCAGTGGATTTAGTCATCGACCACTCTGTTCAAGTTGATTTTTTTGGGACTGAAGATGCTCTGGAGAAAAATATTGCCTTAGAGTTCGAGAGAAATAATGAACGCTATGAATTTCTGAAGTGGGCAGAGAATTCCTTTGAAAATTATCGTGCTGTGCCTCCAGCGACAGGAATTATCCATCAGGTAAACATTGAATTTCTAAGCGATGTTATTATCAACAAGGATGGCTTGCTTTATCCAGATTCTATGTTTGGTACAGACAGTCATACGACCATGATTAATGGTCTTGGTGTACTTGGTTGGGGTGTAGGTGGTATTGAGGCGGAAGCTGCAATGTTGGGTGAAGCATCTTATTTTCCTATCCCTGAGGTGATTGGTGTTCGCCTAGCTGGGCAATTGCCTAAGGTTGCTACTGCAACGGATTTGGCTCTTAAGGTCACTCAACTTCTACGTCAGGAAAATGTAGTTGGGAAGTTTGTCGAATTCTTTGGACCAGGTTTATCTTCTCTTACATTAGCGGATCGAGCAACTGTTTCCAATATGGCTCCAGAATACGGTGCGACTTGTGGCTATTTCCCGATTGATGAAGAAACTTTACATTATATGAGATTGACCAACCGTTCGGAGGAGCACGTGGAGTTGACAGAAGCCTATGTTAAGGCTAATTATTTATTCTATGATGCTGAACGTTTTCCGTCTTATAGCAAGGTTTTAGAATTGGATTTATCGACAGTAGTTCCATCTATTTCTGGTCCTAAAAGACCACAAGATTTGATAGAACTAACAGATGCAAAAGCAGAGTTTCAGGCTAGTTTAATACGTGAAGTAGGTGTGCGTGGATTTGGTTTGGAGGAAGCAGAGTTAGATAAAACAGCCACGGTTAAGTATGTTGAAGGAGAGGAGCAAATTCAAACAGGTCATGTTGCTATTGCGGCGATTACCTCATGTACAAATACCTCCAATCCGTATGTCCTTTTGGCGGCAGGATTACTGGCAAAAAATGCGGTAGAAAAAGGTTTGGCAGTTTCTAAGACGGTCAAGACGTCATTGGCACCAGGCTCAAAAGTAGTGACTGGCTATTTGAAAAAATCAGGTTTGCAGATCTATCTAGATGCCTTAGGGTTCAATTTGGTTGGTTATGGTTGTACAACTTGTATCGGTAACTCAGGTGATCTGCGTCCTGAAGTAGCAGAGGCGATTAAGGAAGAAGATTTATTGGTTTCTGCGGTATTATCTGGAAATCGTAACTTTGAAGGACGGATTAATCCATTGGTAAAAGCTAATTTCTTAGCGAGTCCACCACTAGTTGTTGCCTATGCTATTGCGGGGAATATGAATGTAGATTTAACAAGGGATCCGCTGGGGTATGGTGAGAAGCAACAAGCTGTCTACCTTGCGGACATTATGCCAAGTCGTGAGGAGGTAGACGACTACATTGAGCGTTATGTGACTCGTGACCTTTATAAGGAAGAATACCAACAGGTATTTACAGATAGTCAGGCTTGGAATGCGATTGAAACAAAGACAGATAAGAATTACAATTGGAATTCCTCTTCTACCTATATTCAAAATCCGCCCTATTTTGACAATATGCAGGCAGATTTATCCATAAAACCACTGGAAAATTTATCTGTTTTGGCTAAATTTGGCGATTCTGTAACGACAGATCATATTTCCCCGGCAGGGAATATTGCACGATTGAGTCCAGCCGCTCGTTATCTCGAAGAGAATGGTATTGTTTATAAGGATTTTAATTCTTATGGAAGTCGTCGTGGAAATCACGAAGTCATGATGCGTGGGACTTTTGCAAATATTCGTATAAAGAATGAGCTGGCAGATGGAAAAATTGGTGGTTGGACAAGAGTTGGTGATGAGATTCTTCCAATCTATGATGCGGCTATGAGTTATAAGGAAGCTGGTGTCGGTAGTATTGTTATTGCTGGTAAAGACTATGGGATGGGGTCAAGCCGTGATTGGGCAGCCAAAGGTTCAAGTTTACTTGGTGTGAAGGCTGTTCTTGCTGAGTCATTTGAGCGGATTCACCGTTCAAACTTAGTGATGATGGGTGTTCTTCCTTTACAATTTTTAGAAGGTCAGTCGGCAGAAAGTCTTGGCTTGACTGGACACGAAAGCTATACAATCGACTTGCCAGAAGATGTCGGTGTTGGTCAAATTGTAACAGTCCATGCGCAAACAGACGATGTTACAAAGGAGTTTCAAGCTCTGGTGCGGTTTGATGCGGAGGCGGATATTCGTTATTATCGCCACGGAGGTATTTTACCTATGGTAGTAAGAAAGAAACTAGGAGGAAAGGTATGACAGAAACGAATGGGTTAAAAGATGCGATTGCCTGTGATACGCGAATCAGTGCAATTGAAAATGACCGCTTGTCCTATGCAGGATATGACATTGCTGAATTGATGGAGAATAACGCTTCTTTTGAGGAAGTCATCTATCTTCTGTGGAACCTGCATTTGCCAACTCAGATTGAATTAAATTATTTTGAGAAAAGCCTGCGAAAAGAATATGCGATTTCAGATGCGGTAGAGCAATGTATTCTGATTCAATCGCGGCGACATTTGCATCCTATGAGCGTATTGCGTTCGACAGTATCTCTCCTTGGAGTATATAATGTACACGCTGAAGAGAATTCGTTAGAAGCTTTGTATGAACAATCTATTCAGATTATGGCCAAGGTTCCGACGATTATTGCAACATTTGCTCGTTTGAGACGCGGATTGGTTCCAATCGAACCGCAGTCTGATCTGGGTTTTGCGGCGAATTTTCTTTATATGCTGAATGGTGAGGAGCCGAGTGATTTGCAAATCAAAGCGTTTAACAAAGCTTTGGTGCTTCATGCTGATCATGAATTGAATGCATCTACTTTTGCTGCGCGTGTCACGGCATCAACGTTAACGGATTTATATTCTTGTGTCACCACGGCAATTGGGACTCTGAAAGGCTCATTGCATGGTGGTGCAAATGAACGAGTGTTTGACATGTTGCTAGCTATTCGTGAGAGTGGTGATACCGAGAGATATTTGCAGAAGAAGCTGGATTCGAAGGAAAAAATTATGGGATTTGGCCATCGAGTCTATAAAACGGTTGATCCTCGTCAAGAGTATTTGAAGGAGATGGCGCGTGATTTGACATTCGGAACAGATGATGAAGCATTTTATAGATTGTCAGAGGAAGTAGAGAGCTTTATTAAAAACAAAAAAGGTTTAATTCCAAACGTAGATTTTTATTCGGCGACAGTTTACCATGTGCTAGGTATTGATAGTGATATTTTTACATTGATTTTTGCAATGAGCCGTATGGCGGGGTGGATTGCACATGTCCAGGAACAACGGAAAAATAATAAATTGATTCGTCCGCGCTCTTCCTACTTAGGTGGTAGGAATTTGGTTTACATCCCGATTGGAAAGAGGTAAATATGGCAGAAAAAATCCTGATGAGAGAGGGACGGTTAATTGTCCCAGATTGTCCCGTTATTCCTTATATTGAAGGAGATGGTATTGGCAGGGATATTTGGTCAGTCAGTCAAAAAGTTATTGATGCTGCAGTGAAAAAAGCCTATGCAGGTCAACGTTCTATTCAGTGGAGGGAGGTTTTTGCAGGAGAAAAGGCTTATGAATTAACGGGAACTTCTTTGCCGAATGAGACATTGTCAATAATCCGTGAGTATTTAGTTGCAATCAAAGGTCCCTTGGGGACGCCGATTGGGAAAGGTCATCGTTCTCTTAATGTTGCACTTCGTCAAGAATTAGATTTGTATGCCTGTGTGCGCCCGATTCGCTATTTTAAGGGAGTGCCAAGTCCGCTGAAAGAGCCTGAAAAGACGGATATTACTATTTTTCGTGAAAATACAGAAGATATTTATGCAGGTATTGAATGGGAGGCTGGTTCAGATGAAGTTGCCAAAGTCATTTCCTTTCTGCAAGAAGAAATGGGAGTGATAAATATTCGTTTTCCAGAATCTTCAAGTATTGGTATCAAACCGATTTCGGAAGAAGGGAGTAAACGCCTCATTCGCTCTGCAATAGAATATGCCTTAGAACATCAACTGAAGATAGTGACCTTAGTTCATAAGGGAAATATTCAAAAGTTTACAGAAGGCGGTTTCCGCAAATGGGGTTATGAATTGGCGAAAGAAGAATTTGCTACAGAACTTGCAGAGGGGACTTTGGTAGTAAATGACATTATTGCGGATAACTTTCTGCAGCAGATTTTATTGGCGCCGGAAAACTTCCAAGTGGTTGCTCTTACAAATCTAAATGGAGATTATGCATCAGATGCTCTTGCGGCACAGGTCGGAGGAATAGGCATCTCACCAGGTGCTAACATTAATTATCAGACAGGTCATGCTATCTTTGAAGCGACACATGGAACTGCTCCTGATATTGCAGGGAAGAATCTGGCTAATCCATGTTCCCTCTTGCTTTCGGCTTGTATGATGTTGGAATATATAGGCTGGAAAGAAGCAGCTACTTTAATTATTCAGGCCTTGGAAGATGCTTTTATAAATAAAAATGTTACGCTTGATTTTGCTAAAATTTTGGACGTTGCTCATCTATCTACTAGTCAATTTTCAGAAGTTCTACTAGACTCTATTTAATGAAGAAAAAGTAAAATGAACCTCTCTTTGTATGACGGAAACATGAAAGAAAGGTAAAAAAATCTTGAAAATGATTTCAAAAAGTGGTATAATGTCCTTTGTAAGGGTTATCACAAATAACTCACAATTTTGTAAAAATAAAGGAGAATCCAAATATGGCTTCAAAAGACTTCCACATTGTGGCAGAAACAGGTATCCACGCACGTCCAGCAACTTTGCTTGTGCAAACAGCTAGTAAATTTGCTTCAGACATCACTTTGAACTACAAAGAAAAGTCTGTTAACCTTAAATCTATCATGGGTGTTATGAGTCTTGGTGTTGGTCAAGGCGCTGACGTAACAATCTCTGCTGAAGGTGCTGATGCTGACGATGCAATCGCAGCTATCACTGAAACAATGGAAAAAGAAGGATTGGCATAAGAATATGACAGAAATGCTTAAAGGAATCGCAGCATCAGATGGTGTTGCTGTTGCTAAGGCATATCTACTCGTTCAGCCAGATTTGTCCTTCGAAACTGTTACAGTTGAAGATACAAATGCAGAGGAAGCTCGTTTGGATGCTGCTCTAGAAGCATCTCAAAACGAGCTTTCTGTTATTCGTGAGAACGCAGTAGCTAGCCTAGGTGAAGAGGCCGCAGCCGTATTTGATGCACACTTGATGGTTCTTGCTGACCCAGAAATGATTGGTCAGATTAAGGAAACAATTCGTGCGAAGAAAACAAATGCTGAGACTGGTTTGAAAGAAGTTACGGATATGTTTATCGCTATCTTTGAAGGTATGGAAGATAACCCATACATGCAAGAGCGTGCCGCAGATATTCGTGACGTAGCAAAACGTGTATTGGCACACTTGCTTGGTGTTCGCTTGCCAAACCCAGCAACTATCGACGAAGAGTCAATCGTTATCGCGCATGACTTGACACCTTCAGATACAGCGCAATTAAACAAACAGTTTGTAAAAGCTTTTGTAACGAACATTGGTGGTCGTACAAGTCACTCAGCTATCATGGCTCGTACACTTGAAATTGCTGCTGTTTTGGGTACAAATAACATTACTGAAATCGTTAAAGACGGTGATGTATTGGCTGTTAACGGTATCACAGGTGATGTAGTGATTAACCCTTCTGACGAAGTGATTGCAGAATTTAAAGCAGCTGGTGAAGCCTATGCTAAACAAAAAGCTGAATGGGCTCTTTTGAAAGATGCTCAAACAGTTACAGCTGACGGCAAACACTTTGAATTGGCAGCAAACATCGGTACACCAAAAGACGTTGAAGGTGTAAATGATAACGGTGCAGAAGCTGTTGGTCTTTACCGTACAGAATTCTTGTACATGGACTCACAAGACTTCCCAACAGAAGACGAGCAATACGAAGCTTACAAGGCTGTTCTTGAAGGTATGAACGGCAAGCCTGTTGTGGTTCGTACAATGGATATTGGTGGTGATAAGGAGCTTCCTTACTTCGACCTTCCACACGAAATGAACCCATTCCTTGGTTTCCGTGCCCTTCGTATCTCTATCTCTGAGACTGGTAATCAAATGTTCCGTACTCAGTTGCGTGCCCTTCTTCGTTCATCAGTACATGGTAAACTTCGTATCATGTTCCCAATGGTTGCCTTGTTGACTGAATTCCGTGCAGCAAAAGCAATCCTTGATGAAGAAAAAGCAAACTTGTTGGCTGAAGGTGTAGCAGTTGCAGATGATATCCAAGTAGGTATCATGATTGAAATCCCTGCTGCAGCAATGCTTGCAGATCAATTTGCCAAAGAAGTTGACTTCTTCTCAATCGGTACGAACGACCTTATCCAGTACACAATGGCTGCAGACCGTATGAACGAGCAAGTTTCATACCTCTACCAACCATACAACCCATCAATCCTTCGCTTGATCAACAACGTTATCAAGGCTGCACACGCAGAAGGCAAATGGGCTGGTATGTGTGGTGAGATGGCTGGTGATCAACAAGCTGTTCCACTTCTTGTAGGTATGGGCTTGGACGAGTTCTCTATGAGTGCAACATCTGTACTTCGTACACGTAGCCTTATGAAGAAACTTGATACAGCTAAGATGGAAGAATATGCTCACCGTGCCTTGACAGAATGTGCAACGGCAGAAGAAGTTCTTGAACTTCAAAAAGAGTATGTTGATTTTGATTAATCATTGAAAAAAGCAGGGAATTGAATCCTTGCTTTTTGTGTGCTTAGTTTTTCTGATAAAACTTGTTGTGTTGGTAGATAGGGTCAAAGGTAAGATTGATACCTAATTTACGAAGGACACTCTTATCTTCATCAGATAAAATGACTGTTGAGTGAGCTTCACTACCATTTAATTGCCCTAATTCTTTCATGGCACGTGCAGCAAGAGGGCTGTCTTGTGCAGTAATGGCAAGGGCGTTAAGAATCTCACTTGCATCGAGTCGTGTATTGGTCTTATCCAGATAATCTGCCTTCAATTCTTGAATTGGACGGATGTAGTTTGGTTCGATGAGAAGTGTTTCATCATCGATGTTAGCAATTTGCTTGATGGCATTGAGAAGAACAGTTGCAGTTGGTTTGAGGAGGTCTGATGTTTTACCTGTTACAATCTCTCCAGTTGGCAACTGAATAGCAAGGGCAGGGCTAGTTGTCAGCTCTGCTTTTTCGCGTGCAGCGATAACAACCTTACGATCTGCTGGTGTCACACCGACTTCATTCATGAGGAGTTCAATCTTTTTAACTGCTTGCTCGCTCACCCGCTCTGCCTTGAAATCAACCAAGGTCTGGTAGTAGCGACGGATGATTTCTTGCTTGGATGCTTCGATCGCAGCCTCTTCGTCTACGATGGAGTAGCCCACCATGTTGACCCCCATGTCTGTCGGTGAGGCATATGGTGATTTGTTCAAAATACGTTCAAAGGTACGGTTGAGGACAGGGAATACTTCGATGTCACGGTTGTAGTTGACCGCAGTTTTGCCGTAGGTTTGCAGGTGGAAGGGGTCAATCATGTTGAGGTCGTCCAGGTCGGCAGTTGCTGCCTCATAGGCCAGGTTGACTGGGTGGTGGAGAGGCAAGTTCCAGACAGGGAAGGTTTCAAACTTAGCATAGCCTGATGTTACGCCATGCAGTTGGTCGTGGTAAAGTTGGGAGATACAAGTCGCTAATTTACCTGAACCAGGTCCAGGTGCGGTGACAACGACGAGATTGCGACTAGTTTCGATGTAGTCATTTTTGCCCATACCTTCTGGTGAGATGATGTGGTCAATATCAGAAGGATAGCCTTTGATTGGGTAGTGGAGATAGGACTTGATACCATGTTTTTCCAACTGCTTGCGGAAGGCGTCTGCGGCTGGTTGGTTGCGGTATTGGGTAATGACGACAGAACCAACATAAATATCAATATCATTGAAGGTGTCAATCAAGCGGAAGACTTCTTGGTCATAAGAAATACCCAAGTCACCACGTGCCTTAGAATGTTCGATGTTGCTGGCATTGATGGCGATGACGATTTCTACTTGGTCTTTCAACTCTTGGAGGAGTTTGATTTTGTTATCTGGTTCATAGCCAGGCAAAACACGGGCTGCGTGGAAATCTTCCAGCATTTTTCCGCCAAATTCCATATAGAGCTTGCCTTCAAACTGAGCAATTCGTTCTAAAATATGGTCACGTTGCAAATTCAAATATTTAGTTGAATCAAATGCGATTTTTTTCATCCAATAAGTCCTCCGATGATGTATTATACTTCGGGAAAAACAAAAATAGCTCCCTAAAACTAGAGAGCCTTTTCTCCGACCTCTCAAAAGAGGTGCCCGAACAATACTATAACAAACTGTGCTAATCTTGTCAAGAAAAAGTCAGATAGAAGGAAAATTAAACAAGTGTTTAAAAAATATTTAATTTTTATAAAATTAAGTATTGACTTTATTGAAATAAAGTGTAAAATAATATTAAACAAATATTTAATTGATGTTTAAGGGGATGTTTATGAAAAAGTTGATTCACAATAAATTATTTCTATCCAGCTTTGTAGCGGACTTGATTTCTAACTTTGGAGATACGCTTTACTATCTGGCCTTGATGAACTATGTTTTACTCTTACCAGATACCAAGTTTGCCCTGGCCATGATTACCGCTTCTGAAACCTTGCCGATTTTGGCAGGCCTCTTCATTGGAATCTGGGCGGATAAGACAAAAAATAAATTAGATACCATTCTAGCTACCCTTGTGATCCGTGTTGGTTTGTATGCCCTTGTTGGTTTCCTGATGGGATTTGCACCAGCCCTCTGGGTTGTGGCAGTGGTCTGCGTCATCAACTTCCTGTCTGACCTTGCTGGTCAATACGAAAACGGTCTCTATATGCCAGTCAGCTTGCGGGTTGTGGCAGCTGAAGACCGTGAAACAGCTATGGCTTTTAAGATGACGGTGAAAAGTCTTTTGCAAATTGCCTTCCAAGCTAGCGGTGCTATCCTCATCGGATTCATGTCTTACCAGAATCTCGCCTTCTTCAATGCAGGGACCTTCTTGGTCAGTCTTGCCATCATGGCAACCCTCCGTCCAGCTCTTGCCAAGCTACTGAAGGAAAATCCTATCCAAGAAGCTGAGCAAACAGAAACAGAAGCAGGACTTATCAAGGGCATGCGTAACAGTCTCAAAGAATCCTACCAAGCTGTTCAGAATATTCCAGTTCTCAAAGCGTCAATTGTGACCATTGCCAGCCTGAATGCCATTTTTACCGCACTTTCACCATTAGTTATTCTAAATATGAAGGAGTTCTCAGACTTTGTGATTGTCAATGCAGGAACAACCATTGCTTTGATTTCCATTTTCTTCTCAGTTGGTAGTATCTTGGGGTCAAGTATCGGTATGGCTTTGTTCAAAAATGTCAGCTTGATCAATCTCCTCAAGTTTTCTACTCTTATGCCTGTTTTACTTTTCTCGGGTTTCTTTCTCCACAATATTTATGTGGTACTGGCAGTGATCTTCGTAACGGCAGTGACACTGGGAATTTTCAATCCAAAAATGAGTGCTCTGGTTATGAATGAATTGCCGGAGGATAAATTAGCAACCGTTGGCGGAGGTATCGACACCTTCTGTCAAATCGGTATGGTAGCAGGTCAAGCCTTGGTTGCCCTTATGGTGACTCTTCTTTCTGCGACAAGTATTTCTCTCACCTTCCTCTTGCTTTCTGTGGGGTTGTTGGGCTATACTATTCTTGTGGGGCGTAGACCTAAAAATGAAGTAGCTCAAGTTTAGAAAGTTTGTGTATGAAATTAGATTACCGAGATTATAGAAGCGAGATTGTCGAAAAATTCTTTATTCCTTTAATTGTTACGGAACGTGAGGAACCGATTGAGGCGGATTTTTCACAGAAAGAAAAAGACATTCTCAAAGATGCTTTGGAAATTCGAGATGAAATAGAGGAAAAGCTGGCCGATTTTCGTCAGGAAGCCAATCAGGTCTTTGTCTGGGGGCAAATCTTTAACATTTTGCATAGTCTTTATTTCTATCTTTTGAATGATGGACAGGATCCAAAGACGGTTGAGGAAGCCTGTCAGTTGATTGTAAAGCTGTCTCAAGAAGAAGTAGAAGAGGCCATGCGGACCATGTTGGCGTCTGAAAATGACGGACGTCGTGAGAAGGACCTCAGCCTCATGGAACTCTTGGAAAAAACGGATAAAAAGCCAGCAGATAAGTGGTATTGGTCACTGGCCATTCGCAATCCTTTGGAAACTGTTGAGCGGTCTGTCACTCTCTTGGACAAGATGCTTCCAATCTATCAGCCTTACTTTGAAGAGGCAAGGGCGGAGCGTGAAAAATTTGCTCAGGAATTTGACATTGAAAAACTCTATCGAGAGTCCAAGCAGTTGTCCATGACTGGCTTGGATGCTTTAGGAGTGGAAACTGCTCAATTCTTCGTCCTCAGTCCTTGGAATTATTGGTTTGCTTATTATGGCAATGAACAATTTGACCATATGAAAGTCGCTCTTTTGGCTTCCTGTCGAATTGACCAGATTATGCTCTCAAATGACGAGCTGGATCTGGATGATTTGACAACGGCTCTTAAAGTCATCAGTGATAGCACGCGTTATCAGGTCTTGGTGGAGTTGACCAAGCCCCATGCCAAGAGCAAGGATATTGCAGAGCGATTGGCTATTACAGGGGCAGCAGTATCCTTCCACACTCAAAAGCTGATTAACGGCGACCTGCTTCTCTTTAATGCCAAAGACAAGAATGTCAAATACAGTGTCAATCGGGATTTACTCCAACAGGTGATTGATAAGTTGAAAGAGGATTTTGATTTGTAAAAAAGCCTTGTAAGTTAGATCTTACAAGGTTCTTTTGTGCTTATACTCTTCGAAAATCAAAATCAGACGTTGTTGACTTGATTTGATGAACTCAGTTCTATCCGCATCTTACGGTCACGAACCAAGTTCGTCTAATTTCCGACCTCCAACAGTCTATTCCCAGACTGTTGGAGCTAGTCTGTTTTTGATTTTCATTGAGTATTAATGATTAACCAGCTGAGCAGTTGGCAAGTGATGATGGTGATAAGGAAGACTAACCAACCTTGCTGTATTTTGGTCAGGGCACTAGTTTCTAGGAAGAAAAAGCTGATTTCGACTGGGATAACATGGATAAAATAATAATAGCTGGCGTATTCTTTGAGAAATTGGAATTTTTTCTGGCGGAAGAGGTCTGTGGTTAGGGTCCAGGCGACTAGATAGGCTGTGAATGGAATCAGGCTAAATAGAAAGTTCTTGTCGTAGCCCTGATTGAGATAGATGATTGTAGCCTCAAAAGTTAAAAGAGCTATGCAGACAAGTAGTTTGTTTTTTTGTCTGTATTGGAAAATGGGTTGATTGAGTTTGTCGGCTAGGTAAAAGCCTGTCAGGACAAAAATCGGTGCGTAGAAGAGGCCGTTACGGCTGGTGAAAAAGAAGGTTTTGTAGCTGTCAAATGCGGTCAGGAAAATCGATTCTGCTAGGTAGGAGGAGTAGGTTTCGACTGAGCCTAGAAGATATAGAAGGCAGGCTAGACAAGCTGTGATGCGCCAGCCCCATTTCTCCAAGGAAAAATGGACGAGGACAAGACCTAGAAAGAAAGCGGGCATGTACCAGAGTTGGTAGCTGGTGCCGGTGTAGGTCAGTCCGACTAGGAGTGCGAGGGGATAGTAGGGGAAGGGGATTTCTTGGAGTGTTAGGTAGATGAGGTAGAAGGGGAGGTAGAGGATGGACCAGGTCAGGTATTGTTTGCTGTAGCGGATGAGGTATTGTTTGGAGAGGCTGGGGTAGTTGCGTCGGAGGAAGAAGCTGGCTGTGACCATGAAGTAGGGAACGACCATGCGACTAAAGATGGATTTTTGGATAAAGTGGAGCTGGTCTGCTTCAAATAGCCTGCGACAATGGAGGGCGATGACTAAAATAGCTCCGATGAACTGGATGAGGGAGAGCAGTGATGTATTGAGTGGTTTTGTCTTATTTTGCATGTTAACATTTTTCTTTTTTCTTCCATTTTATCGAAATCTGATGAATATGTAAATGTTTGCAAAAAGATGTGGAGAGGTGCTGGCTGAAACTTAGTTGACAAGAGAAGTCCAGTGGAAAATATGGTATAATGTTAGGACGGAGTAAATGTAAACCATCTATTTCGTTTAAGTTAGAAAGGAGCATATAGATGAAAGATTTACATGCAAAATTATTGGCTGATTTTGGGATTGATTTTTCGGATTTGAATTTATTAGAAACGGCTTTTACCCATACTTCTTATGCCAATGAGCATCGCCTTCTAAAAATTTCACATAATGAGCGCTTGGAATTTTTAGGAGACGCTGTTCTCCAGTTGATGATTTCCAAATATCTCTATCAAAAATATCCTGATAAACCCGAAGGTGAGATGTCCAAGTTGCGTTCGACCTTTGTACGTGAGGAGTCTTTGGCTGGTTTTTCGCGTGCTTGTGGTTTTGATCGGTTTCTTCGTCTTGGTAAGGGTGAGGAGAAATCTGGCGGACGCAATCGCGATACCATTCTAGGAGATGCTTTCGAGGCGTTCTTAGGAGCTCTGCTATTGGACAAGGGGGAAAAGACCGTGGAGGAATTTATCCATAAGGTCATGATTCCTCGCTTGGAAAAAGGGAATTTTGAGCGCGTGACCGACTATAAGACTGCTTTGCAGGAAATTTTGCAGGTCAATGGTGAGATTGCTATTTCGTATCAAGTAATAGCTGAGTCTGGTCCTGCCCATGATAAGACCTTTGAAGTGGAGGTATCTGCTGATCAGCGTGTGATTGGTCGTGGTCGTGGTCGCTCTAAGAAATTAGCTGAACAAGCCGCCGCCAAAAATGCTGTGGAGGCTAGAGGATAGGTATGTATCTAAAATCAATTGAAATGCAGGGCTTTAAGTCCTTTGCGGATAAGACCAAAGTCGTCTTTGACCGTGGAGTGACTGCTGTTGTAGGGCCGAATGGTTCTGGCAAGTCCAATATTACAGAAAGTCTACGTTGGGCCTTGGGAGAGTCGTCTGCTAAAAGCTTACGTGGAGGCAAGATGCCCGATGTTATCTTTGCAGGAACGGAAAGCCGCAAGGCTCTTAACTATGCCTCAGTTGTCGTGACCTTGGATAATTCTAGCGGATTTATCGTGGATAAGGCTAAGGAAATTAAGGTTGAACGCCACATTTATCGTTCTGGTGATAGTGAGTACCTGATTGATGGGAAAAAGGTTCGCCTACGGGATATTCATGATCTTTTCATGGATACTGGCTTGGGTCGGGATTCTTTCTCCATTATTTCTCAAGGACGGGTAGAGGCCATTTTTAATTCCAAACCTGAGGAACGCCGTGCAATTTTTGAAGAGGCGGCAGGGGTCTTAAAATACAAGACCCGTAAGAAAGAAACAGAAAGTAAGCTGGCACAGGCCCAGGGCAACTTGGACCGCTTGGACGATATTATCTATGAACTGGATAATCAGGTCAAACCATTGGAGAAACAGGCACAAACTGCTAAGAAATTTCTAGAATTAGATGGTCAACGTAAGGAATTATACTTAGATGTTTTGGTGGCTCAGTTGTCGCTTGGTAAGGAAAAGTTATCGGAAAAAGAAGCCGAACTAGAATCTGTCAAAACTGAATTGACTAGCTACTACAAACAGCGTTCTGAGCTGGAGCAAGAAAATCAGAACTTGAAAGAGAAGCGCCACCGCCTGTCAGAACAATTGGAGCGTGAACAGGCAGTTCTGTTGGATTTGACCAAGTTAATCAGTGATTTGGAGCGAAAAATTGAGGTCCATAAACTGGAATCTAGTCAAAACGAATCAAGTCGTCAAGAAGCGCAGGCGCGTTTGGAAAACTTGTTGACTCGACGAGAGCAGTTGGCAGAACAGATTGAGCAAAAGCAAGAAACACTTGCGCAATTAGATAGTTCCTTGTCTAGTTTGAAAGAAGATATTGCTGCGGTAGACAAAGAAATTTCCTACTTTTCAGAAGATCCTGATCAGGTTTTAGATCATCTGCGTGAACAGTATGTTGCTCTGATGCAGGAAGAGGCAGAAGCTTCAAACCGTCTGACCAAGATTCAGCAGGATATTGCCAATCAAATCAGTCTTTCTGAGAGTAAATCTGAAGACTTGGCACGCTTGCAGACGGAAAAACAAACAGCTCAAGAAGTACTTGATAAGAGTCGGAAAAGTTTAGAAGAAGCTGATCAGGTTTTACGCCAGTTACTTGAGAGCTATCAGACCCAAAAAACAGAATTGGATCAAGCCCAGACTGCTTATCAGGCTGAGCAAGGTCGCTTGTTTGATTTGCTGGATCAGTTGAAAGGCAAACAGGCTCGCCAGTCTAGTTTAGAAGCTATCTTGAAAAATCACTCCAATTTTTACGCGGGGGTTAAGGCTGTCTTACAGGCGGCACCAAGCTTAGGAGGAATTATTGGAGCAGTCAGTGAACAACTGACCTTCGATACTCGTTACCAAACGGCTTTGGAAATTGCTCTTGGTGGTGCTAGTCAAAATGTCATCGTTGAAGATGAAGCGACTGCTAAACGAGCTATCGCATTTTTGAAAGAAAAACGGCAAGGACGGGCAACCTTCTTACCTCTGACAACCATCAAGCCACGTCAGCTTTCTGGACAGCAAATCACTTTACTAGAATCTTCCGATGGATTTTTGGGGCTTGCAAGTGATTTGGTGACTTATCAGCCAAATTTAGATGCGATTTTCCAAAATTTGCTAGGCACTATCGCAATTTTTGATACCATTGACCATGCCAATCAGGCAGCGCGGGCAACCAAGTTTCAAGTGCGTATGGTGACCATGGATGGAGCGGAAATCCGTCCTGGTGGAGCCTTTGCTGGTGGTAGCAATCGAAATAACAGCACGACCTTTATCAAACCAGAACTCGATGCTCTTTTAGGAGAAATAGCAGAGCTGTCTAGCCAGTTGCAGGAGCAAGAAAGCTTGGTTGCAGCTAAGAAAACTAGCTTAGACCAGACCAGAGAAGCCTTGGAAACGATTAAGGCGGAGGGGGAAGAAGCTAGATTGAACCAGCAGAGCGCAAGGATTCATCAGGAACAGGCAGAAAATAGACTGGCTCAGCTATCAGCCCAGTATGACCTGCAAATGAGTCAGGTTAGTCCGACCATTTTGACTGAGCTAGAAGAGGCTGCTGCTAAGGAAGAAGTAAATGTCCAAGCCTTGAATGAGAAAAAACTAGCCTTGGATCAACAAATCAATCAAGTCCGTGATAATCGCGACAGTATTCAAGAAAGCTTGCAGAAACTACAGACTCAGAAGAGTCAACTAACTTTGGAACAGGCTGAACTCACTAGCCAACTTCGTTTTGAACAGACAGATCTGAGACGTTTGCAAGAAGAAAAAGTGGTTGCAGATAAGGAAATTTCTCTTTTAGAGGATATGATTGACCAGAAGCTAGAAGCTCTTGAAGATACTAGTATTGAGATTCTTGAAGAACAATTGCAGGCGGCATCTGATAAGCAAAACCAGACCAATCAGATTTTAATTCGCTTAAAGTTTGAATTGGAAGATATTGATGGGCAGTTTGAAGACTTGGAAGAAAGATTGCAACAAGTTCGGACTAAGAATGATGACTTGATTCGTAAGCAGGCTAAGTTAGAGGCGGATTGTGAGCAAGCGGGCGATAAATTACGGACTTTACTTGGTAATTTGACCGAGCATTTTAAATTGAGTTTTGAAGCTGCCCAGTCTCAGGCCAAGGAAGTTGAGAATCTTGCAGTTGCTGAACAAAGCCTCAAAGACCTAGAAAGAGCTATTCGTGCTTTGGGTCCAGTCAATTTGGATGCTATTGAGCAGTATGACGAGGTTAATAATCGCCTTACCTTCCTCAATGAGCAACGGACAGATATTTTGTCGGCGCGTGATTTACTACTAGATACTATCCACGAGATGGATGATGAAGTCAAAGAGCGCTTCAAGGTTACTTTTGAAGCTATTCGCGAAAGCTTTAAGCAGACATTCAAACAAATGTTTGGCGGTGGTTCAGCGGATTTGATTTTGACAGAAGGTGACCTATTGACTGCGGGTGTGGAGATTTCAGTTCAGCCTCCGGGTAAGAAAATTCAATCTCTCAATCTTATGTCAGGTGGCGAAAAAGCCCTTTCGGCCCTCGCTCTGCTATTTTCCATTATCCGTGTTAAGACCATTCCTTTTGTAATTCTCGATGAGGTGGAGGCAGCCTTGGATGAGGCAAATGTCAAACGTTTTGGTGACTACCTCAACCGTTTTGATAAGGAGAGTCAGTTTATCGTCGTGACCCACCGTAAAGGGACCATGGCGGCAGCGGATGCCATGTATGGGGTGACCATGCAGGAATCTGGCGTGTCCAAGATTGTTTCCGTTAAGCTGAAAGATGTGGAGAAATTATGATTAACAAAATTTACGCCAGTGATATGGATGGTACCTTTTTACGAGAAGACCATAGTTTTGATAAGGACCGGTTTCGTCGTATACTGAATCAGTTTAAAGAAAAAGGTTATTTATTTGTGGCAGCAAGTGGGCGATCTATGCAAAGCCTGAAACTTGTTTTTGAAGATTTTGTAGATGAAATCGGTTTTGTGGCAGAAAATGGTTCAATCGTTGAATATCAGGGGCAGACTATCTTTATGGATGATCCAATTAGTCCTGAAATCTATCTGCCGATTATCGCGGGTATTGATGCAGGTCCCTTTGGTAGCAGTCGGTCCATGGTGCTGTCTGGCCTCGAAAACTTTTATTTATTAAAAAATGCTGAGCCTCAGTTTTTAGAAGCGATGACGAATTATTACGCACATTTTCGATTGGTAGACACATTTGAAGAAGTTCGAGAAGAGATTATAAAAATCAATGCCAAATTTTCTCCTGAGGAAATGGACGATGCCAGACGATGGTTAAATAATACATTTGAAGGTGTAACGGCCATGACAACTGGTTTTGACAATATTGATATAATTCCAAATGGTTCAAATAAATCAGTTGGTTTGAGTCATCTCTGTGCTCATTTTGGAATTACCCGTCAGGATGTAGTGGTATTTGGTGATAATCAAAATGATTTGGATATGTTTGACTTTGCAGGTCTAGCTCTTGCGACAGAAAATGCAAGAGAGGAAGTGAAAGCTCGGGCAGATTTGATGATTGGTCATTGCAATGATGGAGCAGTATTAGCCTATTTAGAGGAGGAAGTAAATGGCAATTAAGTTGATTGCATTGGATTTAGATGGAACACTTCTGACATCGGACAAACGGATTTCAGAAGCTAATAAAAAGGCCTTGCAGGCAGCGCGTGAGCGTGGAGTTTATGTAGTTCTGACAACAGGGCGTCCTTTACAAGCTATCGGTACTTTTCTAGAAGAACTAGATCTGCTAGGGGAGAATCAATATTCGATTACATTTAACGGTGGTCTAGTCCAGGAAAATACAGGTCGGGTTTTGGATAAGGTTGGCTTCACTATTGAAGATGTGCGCACCATCCGTCGTGTGACAAATGATTTGGACCTGCCTCTGGATGTTCTTTATGGTGGCGATGTCTATTCGCTACCATCAGCCCATGAATCACTTTATCTAACTTGTAATCCATTGCTTAATAAAATTGTGGCAAGTGATGAGGAAATGCCAGAAGATTTTGTCTACAATAAGGCAGTCTCAGCTGTAGATGCAGCATTTCTAGATGGACAAATTCCAAAAATTCCTGCAGAACTTCACGAGCGCTTCGAGATTTTCAAATCGCGTGATATTCTGCTCGAATGGAGTCCAAAAGGTGTCCACAAGGCAAATGGTTTGGCTAAGTTGATTGGACATCTGGGGATTGACCAGTCAGAAGTGATGGCCTGTGGTGATGAAGGTAACGATCTTTCGATGATCGAATGGGCTGGTCTGGGCGTTGCCATGGCTAATGCGACTGATGAAATCAAGTCTGCGGCCAACCTTGTCCTGCCAAAAACCAATGATGAAGATGGCATTGCTTGGGCCATCGAGCACTATGTATTGAATGAGGACTAGTATGGGATTATTTGATCGATTATTTGGACAAGAAAAACAAGAGGAGCAAGTCGCTCTTGTTGAAGAAGTAGAAACAGAGCAGTCGGCTTCTAGCGAAGATACTGTAACTATTGAGGTTGAGTCAGCTAGTCAAGAAATGGAAGAGATCCAGTCTGAAGTAGTAGAGTCTGAATTGACTGCCGAGCAAGAAGCTCAGAAACAACGGACCTTAGACATGATGGCTCAATATTATGCAGCCAAAGAAGCTGCTGCGGCTCGAGTGAAGGAAGCGCAGGAACAAGGCTTTGACCCTGCTATTCAAACCAAAGTCAAGGAAGAGCCCGTTGAGGAAGTTGTTCCAGTAGAGCAAGAAAGTGAGCAGGACAAGTACCAGCGTACCTTGAAAAAGACGCGTACAGGCTTTGGGGCGAGGCTCAATGAATTCTTTGCCAATTTCCGTTCGGTTGATGAAGAATTTTTCGAAGAGTTGGAAGAAATGCTGATTTTGTCAGACGTAGGTGTGCAAGTTGCTTCTACTCTGACAGAGGAGCTCCGCTATGAAGCCAAGCTACAAAATGCCAAGAAGACAGATGAACTCCGTAGGGTCATCATCGAAAAATTGGTGGATATTTACGAAAAAGATGGTCAATTCAGCGAGCAAATCAATTTTCAAGATGATTTGACAGTCATGCTCTTTGTCGGTGTCAACGGTGTTGGGAAGACGACTTCTATCGGTAAGTTAGCCTACAAGTACAAGCAGGCTGGCAAGAAGGTCATGTTGGTTGCAGCGGACACCTTCCGTGCGGGGGCGGTAGCCCAGCTGGTCGAGTGGGGTCGCCGTGTCGATGTGCCAGTGGTCACAGGTCCAGAAAAGTCAGACCCAGCTAGCGTGGTCTTTGATGGGGTAAAACGTGCCGTGGCAGAAGGCGTGGATATTCTCATGATTGACACTGCAGGTCGCTTACAAAATAAAGAAAACCTCATGGCAGAGCTGGAAAAAATCGGTCGCATTATCAAACGGACCCTGCCTGATGCACCGCATGAAACCCTTTTAGCACTGGATGCCTCCACAGGTCAAAATGCCCTCAGTCAAGCCAAGGAATTTGCAAAAATTACCCCATTGACAGGCTTGGTCTTGACCAAACTAGATGGTACTGCAAAAGGTGGTGTTGTTCTTGCCATCCGTCAGGAACTGGATATTCCTGTTAAACTGATTGGTTTCGGTGAGAAAATTGATGACATCGGAGAATTCAAATCCGAAGAGTTCATGCGTGGGCTCTTGGAGGGATTGGTGTAGAATGAAAAAAGTAGTTAACTGTGACAGTTAGCTACTTTTGTGTTTTCATTTTTTCCGCAATAAAGCTTCTATCCAGTCTGGTGCGTAGGCAGAAGTACAGCCTTTTGGTACTTTCATGTCTGCATAGACAGCTAACTGCTGACCGATTGCAAGGCCTTGTTCTAGATAGTCGGGGTAAGCAACGGCAATCTCCACCAAGCACTGGTTCATGGTCCATTGGATAAGTGGTTCTGCATTCTGTAAATGCTGGCGAATATGGTCTAGAGTCTCTTCAATTTCTTGATTTGTTGCTGTTTTTCCAGCAAAGTATTTGGCACGAAGGAACCAACCAAGTCGCTGAAAAATTGCTTGGTCTTGGATGAGTAAGTATTCCTCCCAGTCTTTGCTATCCTTGCGTTTGCTAAGAATGATGGAAGCTAGCTTATCGAGGACGTTGACCGAAACTTGTTCATTTAGGCAGGCTTCTAAAACAGCAGAAGTCAGCTGGTCAGGTTTTGTTTTGGCAATTTGAATAGCTAAATATTGTGACTCAAGGACACCTGTTTGCCAGAGTGGAGCAAACAAGTCCAGTCGATTTTTATAGGCCTTGGCGATACCAGAAATAGCTCCCATCGGAACGCCGTAGTAGGGCTTAGTTTCGCCAATTTTTTCATAACGCTTGAGGGTGCCAGCATGGCTGGCTGCTTCAAGTTGGGTGAGAATAGTGTTTAATTCAGTCATAAATATCTCCGAAAAAAACTGGATTGCTCCAGTTTTCATGTGTTATTTTAACAAGCCACGTTCACGATACCACACATCAGGTGTCCAGACCCACTTGCAACCGTAGCTTTCTAGCAAATCAAAGGCAGCCTCAGGTCCCATAGTTCCAGCTGGATAGGTGTGGAGTGGGACTTGGTTGCTTGCCCACAAATCAACAATGCGGTCAATCAAGCTCCAGCTTGCTTTCACTTCTTCCCAATGGCTAAAGTTAGTAGAATCACCATTTAGGACATCGTAAAATAGTTTTTCGTAGGCTTCAGGTGAATTTCCAAGAGCAGTTGCATTGTGGCGGAAGTTGAGTTTGGCAGGAGTAAGTGCAAAGTGAGAACCAACTTCCTTACCGTTGATAGAGAGCATGAAGCCTTCAGTTGGTTGGATGAAAATGGTCAAGACATTGGCCTCAGAAGGTTGACCAAAAATATCTTCCGCATGCTTGAAGGTGATGGTCACGCGTGTGCCCTTTTCTGTCAGGCGTTTACCTGTACGGAAGAAGAAAGGGACATCACGGAAACGGTCAGTATCAACGAAGAAGACACCTCCTGCAAAGGTTTCTGTCTGAGAAGCTTCGGCAATATTTGGTTCATCCAAGTAGCTAACGTAGTCTTTTCCGTCGATGGAACCTGCTGCATATTGACCACGGATGAAGTTGCGTTTGAGGTCCTCATCAGAAGGCTGACGAAGGTGTTGGAAGACCTTGATTTTTTCAGCGCGGACATCTTCCTCCTTGAAGCTGGCTGGCTTATCCATTGCTAGAAGGGAAAGAACTTGAAGGGCATGGTTTTGCACCATGTCTTTTAAGGCGCCAGAATGATCGTAGTAGCCCCCACGATCCTCAACACCAATGGCTTCAGCGAAAGTGATTTGAACATTGTCAATATAGTCGCGGTTCCAAATATGCTCAAAAATGATATTGGCAAAGCGAACCGCAAAGATATTTTGCACCATTTCCTTGCCTAGGTAATGATCGATACGGTAGATTTGGTCTTCATTGAAGGCTGCTGCCAATTCATCATTGAGTTTGGTAGCTGTAGCAAGGCTAGTTCCGAAAGGTTTTTCAATAATCAAGCGTTCAAAACCTTGTCCATCAACGATTTGCTCAGATTTGAGGTGTTTGGCAATGGTTCCGAAAAATTCAGGTGCCATAGAGAGGAAGAAGACCTTGTTGTGCTGGGTATCGTATTTTTCACACAAGTCGTCCTGTAATTTACGAAGAGCTACATAATGTTCCGTGTCATTGACATCGTGGCTTTGGTAGTAGAAATGACTAGCAAATTCATGAGCTTGACGTGGTGTGTCAGGCAGATCACCTAGTGATTCAATGACGGTTTGCTCAAAAAATTCCTTGGTCCAGGGTCTGCGAGCTGTACCAATTACTGCAAAGTTTTCCTTGATGTGTCCAGCCTTATAGAGGCGGAATAAAGATGGGTAAAGTTTGCGTTTGGCAAGGTCGCCACTAGCACCAAAAATTGTAAACAATACATGTGATGACATAATTTCATTCCTATCTGTTGAGTATAGACACTATTATAGCATAAATTGTCAGAAAATTCACTTTTTGAATTGGAATTATTAGAAAACACGGTAGACATACGGGGAATCTGGCTGTTCAATCTGGACAATAGATTGCAATTCTAAAGTTGGAAGGTTTTGTTTCAACGATGTGTGGTAGGAAACCTTGATTGTTCCTCTGGCTTTTATCCAAGTATTGTTAGGAAATTCTGTGGTAGCACCCGTAGAGAGTAAGCCATATACCCCAGAATCAGCGATGCAGTGAATAATACCAAAGCGGAAAAGGAAAAATTGCTGGCTATTGTCAGGATCATTATAGACAAATCCAATCATTTCAATCGTTTTTCCTGAAAATTCCGTAGGATAGTCGTAGATTGCTTCCATCACTTCCATATAGTTTTCATTAGTAACGATAATGGTTTCTTCAGCCAAGTATTTATCAGCAATTTCACGCATCTGGTTTTGATAGGCAGATTTCGTAAAATAAATAGAGGTATCAGGCTTGAGATACTGAACAGTCGTCCCTTCTTGGTTTTGTGTGTTAGCATCGTTTTCTGCTGCTAGTGGGAAATGATAGCCCTTGGCAGCAACAGTTGTTGAATCCAGGCTTACCGTGGGAAAGAGCCAGGCTATAGCAAGAGGAATGAGCAATAGTCCAATGCTTGATAGTTTGGCAATTTTGCTTTTTAAATGGCTATGTACTCGAATTTCTTTTACCCAGACATACAATTGTACGATGGCAAGTATGAAAGATAAAACCATGGATAGATAGGCTAGATAGCTATAGTGCAGATTGATGTATTGGTCTAATTTTCCAGAGACATAAAGATACATGGTCATCTCAAAATAGCCTGCAAGAATTAAAAAACGAATCATACTACACCTCCAAGTATCAGACTATATCCCAAAATAACGAGAGTGATAGTAATGATAAAACCGGCTATAAATTTCCCCTTGAAATAATGTTTCATCATGAGCAAGTTTTTAACATCCACCATGGGTCCGATAACTAAGAAAGCCATTACTGGGGCGAATCCGAAGCTGGATAGTAGTGATGCACCAATAAAGGCATCGGCTTCAGAACATAGGGAGAGAAGAAAGGCCAGCAACATCATCAGTAAAATAGCTGTTAATGGACTGTGACCGATGGTAGTCAGGACAGCAGTTGGAATATAGACTTGTACGAGACTGGCAAAGAGACAACCAAAGACTAGGTAACGTCCCGTATCAAAAAATTCATCAATGGCATGAATAAGTGCGAAGCCAACTTTTTGCCAGCTGGTTTTATCTGAATAATCATGCTGGTGATGGTCAAATTTGCTTCCTTTAAGAATTGGTCCTTTTACGAAAAAACCAAGAATGATTCCCAATACTAGGGATACAATGATGGCTCCTAGGGCTCTATAGAAGGCGAAAAGTAGGGAATTGCCAAAAGCGGTAAAGGTTGCAAAAAGGACGATGGGATTAATCACAGGAGCTGTTACTAAAAAGGGAACAGCAGTGTAACTAGGTACTTTTTTCTCTAATAGCCGATTGACAATAGGGACAATACCACATTCGCAAGACGGAAAAATGAAGCCGATAAAGGTTCCAAATAGAATGGCAAGAAACTTGTTCTTGGGAAGGAGTTTATGGACTTTTTCAGGGGTGATAAACACATCAATAAAGCCAGAAATCAATGCTCCAATCAACACAAAGGGCAAGGCTTCAATCATGATAGACAGGAAAATAGCCCCCGCCTGTAGGACGGAGGTAGGTAATTGATCAAGACCGAACATATTATTTTTTATCCTGATTCAAGTTGTTTTTCTCGGAATTTTCTTTTGATTTTGGATCAGGATACTCAATTTCTTCCAATTTTTCAAATGAAGCAAATTCTTCCAGCATCTTTTCTAAATCATCTTGTCGTTTATAGGTTACAGCCATAGGGCACCTCCAAAAATTTTATATACACATTATACATTTTTTACTAAAAATTATCTAAAGGAATCTGTTTTTATTGAAGCGCAAATATAGTTCGCACCCTCAAATCATGATATAATATTCTTATGAAAACAAGAATATCAGAATTAGTTAGCGTGCTCAATCAATACGTTAAAGAGTATTATCAATTGGACCAACCTAGCGTATCAGATGCAGAATATGATACGCTTTATCGTGAATTAGTAGAACTGGAAACAGCTCATCCAGAACTGATTTTACCAGATAGTCCTACCCATCGGGTCGGGGGAAAGGTGCTAGACGGATTTGAAAAATATAGTCATGTTTATCCTCTTTTTAGTTTGCAGGATGCCTTTTCTCGTGAAGAATTAGAAGCTTTTGACCAGCGAGTTCGCAAGGAATTTCCTCAAGCAACTTATATCTGTGAATTGAAGATTGATGGTCTATCTATTTCCCTGACCTATGAAGCGGGTAATTTAGTCGTGGGTGCTACACGTGGTGACGGTAGTGTCGGTGAAAATATCACAGAAAATCTCAAACGAGTGGCGGATATTCCTTTGACCCTACCCGAAGCTGTGGACATCACTGTCCGAGGTGAGTGTTATATGCCAAAGGCTTCCTTTGACCGTGTTAACAAACAGCGTCAGGAGGCTGGTGAAGCTGAATTTGCTAATCCGCGTAACGCAGCGGCAGGAACTCTTCGCCAATTAGACACAGGTGTCGTGGCCCAGCGTGGACTTGCAACATTCCTTTACCAAGAGGCTAGTCCATCTGAAGCGACTAGTCAGTCCGATGTGCTTCGCAAGTTAGATACTCTGGGATTTGTGACCAACCACGAATATTGCTTGGCGGAGTCGATTGATGACACGTGGGATTTTATTGAAAAAATAGCAGAGCGTAGAGATGATTTACCCTATGAGATAGATGGTGTTGTCATCAAGGTAAATGATTTAGCTATACAAGAAGAACTAGGATTTACAGTAAAAGCGCCACGATGGGCAGTAGCTTACAAGTTTCCAGCTGAGGAAAAAGAAGCAGAAATCTTGTCGGTTGATTGGACTGTTGGCCGGACAGGTGTTGTGACACCAACTGCCAACCTTAGTCCTGTTCAACTGGCAGGAACGACTGTCAGTCGAGCGACTTTGCACAACGTAGACTATATCGCCGAAAAAGATATTCGTATTGGCGATACGGTCATTGTTTATAAGGCGGGAGATATTATTCCAGCAGTTCTGAAAGTGGTGGATAAATATCGAAAAGAGCAAGAAATCATGCCCATTCCTAGTCATTGTCCGTCTTGTCAGAGCGACCTACAACACTATGAGGACGAAGTTGCCCTCCGCTGTATCAACCCTATTTGTCCTAGCCAGCTGATGAGCAAGTTGGAACATTTTGCAAGTCGGGATGCCATGAACATTGCGGGACTGGGTAGTTCAATCGTTGAAAAACTCTTTGGAGCAGGTTTGGTACACGATGTTGCTGATATTTATAAATTAACTGTTGATGACCTATTGACTTTGGAAGGTTTCAAAGAAAAATCAGCTGACAAGCTCTATCAAGCCATTCAAACTTCTAAGAGCAACTCAGCAGAACGCCTCCTATTTGGACTAGGTATTCGCCATGTCGGCAGTAAGGCAAGTAAGATTTTAGTAGAAAAATTTGGCGATTTAGAAACCTTAGCATTTGCTGAACAAGAAGCAATTGCTTCGCTAGAAGGTCTTGGTCAGGTTATTGCTAAGTCCTTGACAACTTTTTTTGCTAGTGAGGGTGCGCAGCAACTTTTAGCTGAACTTAAGGAAGCTAAGGTAAACTTGACCTATCTCGGACAAGTAGTAGATAAAAATGCTGCGCTATCGGGTATGACAGTTGTGCTGACTGGTAAATTGGAGCGAATGAAACGAAACGAAGCCAAAGCCAAATTAGAAGCTTTAGGGGCAAATGTAGCAGGATCAGTTTCTAAAAAAACTAATCTTGTGGTTGCTGGAACAGATGCTGGTAGTAAATTGACCAAAGCACAGGAACTAGGTATCGAAATAAAAGATGAGGCTTGGTTGGAGAGCTTGTAAAGGTAAAACGATGGAAGAAAGAAAACGTGCTAGACTAATATATAATCCGACCTCAGGTCAAGAAATCATGAAGAAAAATGTAGCCGAAGTATTGGACATTTTGGAAGGTTACGGTTATGAAACTTCAGCTTTCCAAACAACTGCTGAGAAAGACTCTGCAAAAAATGAGGCTACACGTGCGGCACTTGCGGGCTTTGACTTGATTATTGCGGCTGGTGGAGATGGAACGATCAATGAAGTCGTCAATGGAATTGCTCCGCTTGAAAAACGTCCGCAGATGGCCATCATACCGACTGGCACCACCAATGACTATGCGCGTGCCTTAAAAGTGCCCAGGGGAAATCCTGTAGAAGCAGCTAAGGTTATTGGTAAGCAGCAGACCATTTTAATGGATATTGGTTTAGCCAAAAATCAAAAAAATGGTTTTCATCAAGAACATTATTTTATCAACATTGCTGCAGCAGGTACACTTACGGAATTGACCTACAGTGTTCCAAGTCAACTTAAGACCATGTTTGGCTATTTGGCCTATGTGGTAAAAGGAGCAGAACTCCTGCCACAAGTACAATTTACACCTGTTCATGTAGAGCATGATGAGGGAGTGTTTGAAGGCTCGGTTTCAATGATTTTTGTTGCCTTAACCAATTCAATTGGAGGTTTTGAACAGATTGTTCCAGATGCTAAGTTAGATGATGGTAATTTTACCTTATTGATGGTTAAAACAGGGAATTTATTTGAAATTCTGCATCTGATTCGTCAAGTCTTAGACGGTGGCAAACACATTGATAGTGATCTAGTTGAATACATAAAAACCAAGAGCCTATCCATCGAAAATCTGAACCCAGATAACCGTCTACTGCTCAATCTAGATGGAGAGTTTGGTGGGGAAGCCCCTGTACGTCTGTACAACCTATCAAACCATATAGAGTTTTTCGCAGATACAGATCTGGTTTCTGACCATGCAATCACTCTTGATACTGATCAGATGAATCGAGAAGATATGGCCAAACGATTCATTGAAGAAACAGACCATATTGATGAAGCTATTAAATAGGAAGAAAAGATGAAACCGTCTTTTCTTTTTATTTTGTAAAAATGAATTAAACGCTTACAATGGCGGTATTTTCTTGACAAATAGATGTTTTAGGAGTATCCTTACATGGTATTAAATTTTAAAAGGAGAATTCGTTATGAGTTTAGGCGCATTGGCCCTTGGATTGGCCTGTCTTGGTGTAAGTATCGGTGAGGGACTGTTGGTGGCTTCATACCTTAGTTCGACTGCACGTCAACCAGAAATGCAAAGTAAATTGATGGCTGGTGTATTTTTGGGTGTTGCCTTTATCGAGGGAACTTTCTTCGTAACCTTGGCTATGACATTTGTCTTGAAATAGTAGAAAATAGAGAAATAGAAAAGGGGGGAACCTCCATTGGAAGAACATTTAAGTCCAACCCTTACCCTTGGTCCCGTAACCTTTGACCTGACCATGGTATTGGTTTCTGTCATTACCATTTCCATTATTTTCTTACTTGTTTTTTGGGCTAGTCGTCGGATGGAGCTCAAGCCAAAAGGAAAACAGAATGTTTTGGAGTACGTTTACGAATTAACCATCAATTTTACAAAAGGGAATCTTGGCGATGCGGAAGCAAAGCGGTATTCCTTGTTCTTCTTTACAGTCTTTACTTTTCTTTTGGTTGCCAATAATCTAGGTTTGATGACCAAATTGGAAACAGCAGAAGGACATAATTTGTGGACTTCTCCAACGGCCAATATGGCTTATGATTTCGGTTTGGCAACAATTGCAACAGTATTTTGTCATGTTGAAGGTATTCGTCGTCGTGGCTTCAAGGCGTACCTCAAATCTTTTGTGACACCCTGGGCTATGGCTCCAATGAACATTTTGGAAGAAGTGACCAACCTTGTGTCGCTTGCTCTTCGTCTGTACGGTAATATTTATGCTGGTGAAGTGCTTGTCTCTCTTCTTCTACAATTATCTCAACAAAGTGCACTTGCATATCCAATTGCCTTTGCTCTAAACGTTGTTTGGACAGCATTTTCTGTATTCATTTCATGCTTGCAGGGATATGTATTTATCATGTTGGTATCTATGTACTTAAATAAAAAAATCAGTAGTGAGAGTGAATAGGAAAGGGAATGACAACTATGGCAACAACTATTACAATGCAATCTAGTACCATTCTTGGAAACTTTATCTTGGTAACAGTCTCATTTGCAGTACTTATTATTCTTATTCGTGTTTTTGCATGGGATAAAATTACAGGTATTTTTGAAGAACGTGCCAATAAGATTGCAAATGATATTGATGCTGCAGAAGAAAAACTAACAGCAGCAGCGAACCTTGTTCAACAACGTGAAGACGAGTTGGTACAGGGACGTATTGAAAGTCAAAAGATTATTCAAGACGCGGTTGAACGCGCAAAACTAGAGAAAAAACGTATTCTTGAGCAAGCAGATGTTGAAATTCAAGGATTGAAGCAAAAAGCTCAATTGGAAATTGAAGCTGAAAAACGTGAAGCACAAGAAAACTTGCGTGTTCAAGTTGCTGAATTGGCAGTTGATCTTGCAAGCAAAATTATTTTGGAAGATTTGGACCAACAAGCTCATAGTAACTTGATTGACCGTTATTTGGACAAACTAGGAGACAAGTAGATGAACGCTAGAGAAAATGCCATCGTGCAAAAATATGCTCTATCATTTGTTGAAAAAGTCAGTGATCATGCAGATATTTGGGATATGTATGACCAGATTTCTGACTTGATTTCCATCATTCATGATAGTAAGCTGAATCGACTCTTGCTGTCAGCGACAGTGTCGAGAGAAGAAAAGGCTGACTTTGTAAGGACGGTACGTCAATCTAGTTTCTGGCAAATCAATGACTTGATTGAAGATGTTATTCGTGATGGTCATGCAGACTTGCTTCTTGAAACCCTTGAGCGTGTCCAATTACAAATCAGTAAATTTAAAAATGAATTTGAAGCCCGTGTGGTTTCGGTCTATCCGTTGACAGAAGCTCAAAAAGAGCGTCTCCGTCACTTGGTAGAACAACGATTTTCCTTGCGTGTACGCAATATCACGGAAGAACTTGATCAAAGTCTCCTCGGTGGTTTTATTGTAACGGTTAACCATAAGGTAATCGATGCAAGCGTTCGGACACAGTTGAAGGACGTTAGAAAAAAACTTTAGAAAATAGAAAGTGGTGTTCTTTTGATTAATGCACAAGAAATTAGCGCTTTACTAAAACAACAAATTGAAGGCTTTCAGCCTGACTTTGACTACACAGAGACTGGTGTCGTAACCTATATCGGTGACGGTATCGCCCGTGCGCAAGGTCTTGACAATGCCATGAGTGGAGAGCTTTTGGTATTTGAAAATGGCACCATTGGTATGGCACAAAACTTAGAAACCAACGATGTTGGTATCATTATTCTCGGACAATTTACCGATATTCGTGAAGGGTCAGTTGTTCGTCGTACTGGTAAAATTATGGAAGTACCAGTTGGTTCGGCTTTGATTGGTCGTGTCATCAACCCACTTGGTCAACCTGTGGATGGTCTTGGTGAAATTCGTACTAGTAAGACTCGTCCGATTGAATATCCAGCACCAGGTGTTATGCAACGTAAGTCGGTTAATGAACCGCTTCAAACTGGTCTTAAGGCGATTGACGCTTTGGTTCCGATTGGTCGTGGTCAGCGTGAATTGATTATCGGTGACCGTCAGACAGGGAAGACATCTGTAGCTATTGATGCTATTCTCAATCAAAAAGGCCAAGACATGATTTGTATCTATGTGGCTATCGGTCAGAAAGAGTCAACTGTTCGTACTCAGGTTGAAACGCTTCGTCAATATGGTGCTTTGGATTACACAATCGTAGTAACTGCATCTGCTTCACAACCCTCTCCATTGCTTTTCTTGGCTCCTTATGCTGGTGTTGCAATGGCAGAAGAGTTCATGTACGAAGGCAAACACGTCTTGATTGTTTACGATGATTTGTCAAAACAAGCGGTAGCTTACCGTGAATTATCTCTCTTGCTTCGTCGTCCTCCGGGTCGTGAAGCCTATCCAGGGGATGTATTCTACTTGCACAGTCGTTTGCTAGAGCGTTCAGCAAAGGTTTCAGATGAATTGGGCGGTGGCTCTATTACAGCTCTACCATTTATCGAAACACAAGCGGGAGATATTTCAGCTTACATCGCTACCAACGTGATTTCAATCACGGATGGACAAATCTTCTTGAAGGACGATTTATTCAACTCTGGTATCCGTCCAGCGATTGATGCGGGTTCTTCTGTATCACGTGTAGGTGGTTCTGCACAGATTAAGGCCATGAAAAAGGTTGCAGGTACCCTTCGTATCGACTTAGCTTCTTATCGTGAATTAGAGGCCTTTACGCAGTTCGGCTCAGATTTGGATGCGGCAACTCAGGCAAAACTCAACCGCGGTCGTCGAACTGTGGAAGTCTTGAAGCAGCCATTGCATAAGCCACTCCCAGTTGAAAAACAAGTTTTGATTTTGTATGCTTTGACAAATGGCTTCTTGGATTCAGTGCCAATTGATGACATTTTGGCATTTGAAGAAGAACTGTACGCATATTTTGATTTGCACTACGATGGTCTTTTGGATGTTATTCGCACAACAAAAGATCTTCCTGACACAGATGAATTGAATGCTGCTATCCAAGCTTTCAAAGACCAGTCTGTCTTTAAGTAAAGGAGTGAATAATGGCAGGTTCTCTCAATGAAATCAAGTCAAAAATTGCATCAACTAAGAAAACCAGTCAAATCACCGGTGCCATGCAGATGGTTTCGGCTTCTAAATTAGCCAAATCAGAGCAATTAGCGCAATCCTTTCAGATCTATGCTAGTAAGGTTCGTCAGATTACAACGGATCTCTTGCGTGGAGAATTGATGGCTTCAGATACAAGCAATCCAATGCTGATTCGCCGTCCAGTTCAAAAATCGGGTTATATTGTCATTACCTCTGACAGTGGACTAAAAGGTTCTTATAATTCCAGTATTTTGAAGGCTGTGATGGGGATGATTGAACAGGACCATGACTCGAAAGATGAGTATGAGATTATTGCTATTGGTAGTATGGGAGCAGATTTTTTCCGTGCTCGTGGTATCAATCCTGTCTTTGAATTGCGCGGTTTAGCAGACAACCCAAGTTTTGAAGAGGTTCAAAAAATCATTTCTAAGTCTGTTGAGATGTACAAGAATGAACTCTTTGATGAGTTGTATGTTTGTTATAACCACCATGTCAATAGTTTGACCAGTCAGGTGCGTGTACAACAGATGCTTCCTGTAGAAGATTTGGACCACAATGAAGCAGATGGTTATACAGCTACCTTTGAGTTGGAACCAAACCGTGAGGTTATTTTGGAACAACTCTTGACTCAATATGCAGAATCAACTATTTATGGAGCGATTTTGGATGCCAAAACTGCTGAAAATGCAGCAGGTATGACAGCCATGCAGACAGCAACGGATAATGCTAAGAATGTCATTAACGATTTGACAATCCAATACAATAGGGCTCGTCAGGCAGCGATTACTCAGGAAATTACTGAGATTGTAGCTGGTGCCTCAGCCCTTGAGTAATAGAAATAGAGGAAATAGAATGAGTTCAGGCAAAATTACTCAGGTTGTCGGACCAGTTGTAGACGTTGCGTTTGCAGCAGAAGATAAACTTCCTGAGATTAACAACGCACTCGTTGTATATAAAAATGATGATTCCAAACAAAAAGTCGTGCTTGAAGTGGCTTTGGAACTTGGTGATGGCGTTGTACGGACCATTGCCATGGAATCAACGGATGGATTGACACGTGGGATGGAAGTTCTCGATACAGGTCGTCCCATCTCTGTTCCAGTCGGTAAAGAAACGCTGGGTCGTGTCTTCAATGTGTTGGGAGATACCATTGACCTTGAAGAGTCTTTTCCGGCAGATTTTGAACGTGAGCCTATCCATAAGAAAGCGCCAGCTTTTGACGAATTATCTACTTCAAGCGAAATTTTGGAAACAGGGATTAAGGTTATCGACCTCCTAGCACCTTATCTAAAAGGTGGTAAGGTTGGTCTCTTCGGTGGTGCCGGTGTTGGTAAAACCGTTCTTATCCAAGAATTGATTCACAATATTGCCCAAGAACACGGTGGTATCTCTGTATTTACCGGAGTTGGCGAGCGTACCCGTGAAGGGAACGATCTTTACTGGGAAATGAAAGAATCAGGTGTTATTGAAAAAACGGCCATGGTATTTGGTCAGATGAATGAGCCACCAGGAGCCCGTATGCGTGTTGCTCTTACTGGTTTGACCATTGCGGAATACTTCCGTGATGTGGAAGGGCAGGATGTTCTTCTGTTCATCGATAATATCTTCCGTTTCACTCAGGCTGGTTCAGAAGTGTCTGCCCTCTTGGGTCGTATGCCATCAGCCGTTGGTTATCAGCCAACACTTGCAACTGAGATGGGACAATTGCAGGAGCGTATTACATCAACCAAGAAGGGTTCTGTTACATCTATTCAGGCTATTTACGTACCTGCGGATGACTATACAGACCCAGCTCCAGCGACAGCTTTCGCTCATTTGGACTCGACTACCAACTTGGAACGTAAGTTGACTCAGCTTGGTATCTACCCTGCGGTGGATCCATTGGCATCATCATCTCGTGCGCTTTCTCCACAAATCGTTGGTGAAGAGCACTATGCAGTGGCTATGGAAGTAAAACGTGTTCTTCAACGTTACCAAGAATTGCAAGATATTATTGCCATTCTCGGTATGGATGAATTGTCAGATGAAGAGAAGACCTTAGTTGGTCGCGCTCGTCGTATCCAATTCTTCCTCTCTCAAAACTTCAACGTTGCGGAGCAATTTACAGGTATGCCAGGTTCTTATGTGCCAGTAGCTGAAACGGTGAAAGGCTTTAAGGAAATCTTGGACGGCAAACACGACCATCTACCAGAAGATGCCTTCCGAAATGTTGGTTCAATTGAGGATGTGGTCGCTAAAGCTGCTAAAATGAAATTCTAGAGGTGGCTTATGGGACAAATGACTGTACAAATCGTAACACCAGACGGTATCAAATATGACCATCATGCAGCATTTGTTTTGGTCAAAACGGTTGATGGTGAGATGGGTGTCTATTCTGGACATGAAGAACTGATTGCAGTTTTGGAAATCGGTGAAATGAAAGTGCGTCGTGTTGATGATGAAAACCATGTAGACTGGATTGCGGTCAATGGTGGAATCATTGAAGTCAACAAGGATATTATTACGGTCATTTCTGATTCCGCTGAGCGGGAACGGGATATTGATATTAGTCGTGCGGAACGTGCCAAATTGCGCGCGGAACGTGAATTGGAAGAAGCACAGACTGCTCGTAATATTGATATGGAGATGCGTGCAACAGTCGCCCTCCAACGTGCGATAAATCGTATTCGTGTTGGAAAACATTAATCTATATGGAATTGAACTTGGTTCAGTTCCATTTTTTAATTTCATGGTATAATGGAAACATGGTAATTTCAATTTTACAGTTTTTTAGTCATATATTGTTTATCTATCTGGCTCATCATCTCTTGGTTACAACAGTTGATTGGTCACGGTGGTTGAAGGTAACGGGGGACAATCAGCGTAAAATCAATTTGCTGATTCTCTTTCTGGCAATAGCACTGGGGTACTTGGTCTCGACTTTCTTTTTAGAATTGTTGATGATGGGACGCTCTTTTGCAAATATGTGATTTAAGTAAGAAAAGGATAAGAAATGGATACAATTATTGTTACAGGTAGTAAAAACGGTTTGAAAGGACAGGTTGAGATTGAGGGGGCGAAGAATGCCGTTCTGCCTTTATTGGCAGCAACAGTTCTAGCAAGTCAAGGGCAAACCAAATTGACTCAGGTTCCTATTTTGTCTGATGTCTATACAATGAATAATGTTGTACGTGGTCTGGGAGTTCGTGTGAAATTTGACGAGGAAACAAAGACTATCGATATTGACGCAACAGGTAAACTTGGTAGTGAAACTCCTTATAAGTATGTGAGTCAAATGCGTGCCTCTATTGTTATTCTTGGTCCGATTTTGGCACGCAATGGCTATGCTAAGGTTTCTATGCCAGGAGGTTGTACAATTGGTAGTCGTCCAATAGATTTGCACTTAAAAGGTTTGCAAGCTATGGGGGCTAAAATTAAACAACGAGCTGGTTATATTGAAGCGAGTGCAGATAACTTGCAGGGAGCTCATATCTATCTTGATTTCCCAAGTGTTGGGGCAACGCAAAATTTGATGATGGCTGCAACTCTGGCGCAGGGTACAACGGTATTGGAAAATGCAGCGCGAGAACCTGAAATTGTTGACTTGGCTATTTTCCTAAACAAAATGGGGGCCAAAGTTAAGGGGGCAGGCACAGAGACGATTACGGTTACTGGTGTAGAAGAATTGACTGGCGCAGAACACCAAGTGGTGCAAGATCGTATCGAAGCGGGTACCTTTATGGTGGCAGCAGCAATGACTGGTGGCGATGTCTTGGTGAAAGATGCGGTCTGGGAGCACAACCGTCCACTCATTTCTAAGATGTTGGAAATGGGAGTTGAGGTGACGGAAGAAGCTGAAGGGATTCGAGTTTGTTCGCAAGTGGATAAGCTTAAACCTGTAACAGTAAAAACCTTGCCACACCCAGGCTTCCCAACGGATATGCAGGCTCAATTTACAGCCCTAATGGCAGTTGCAAAGGGTGAATCTACCATGATTGAAACGGTATTTGAGAATCGTTTCCAGCATTTGGAAGAAATGCGTCGGATGGATTTGCATTCGGAAATTTTACGAGATACAGCTATCATCACGGGAGGACAAGCTCTGCAAGGTGCTCAGGTTATGTCTACTGATTTACGAGCAAGTGCCGCTTTGATTCTGGCTGGTTTGGTTGCTGAAGGTGAGACGATTGTAGGTAAATTAACGCACTTAGACCGAGGTTACTATCGTTTTCATGAGAAATTAGCTGCTTTAGGTGCAACGATTGAACGTGTGAGTGGAGAAGATGAAAATGGATAAGGATAATCTTAGCTATGTTGGTAAAAATTTAATCTTAGTAGCAGTTGTTTTGTTGATTGCTATTTTGGTGTTTATTTTAGGATTAATGGTTGGTTACGGTGTCATAGGAGATGGAGACAATGTATTTGCGGTGTTGTCACCAGCTAAGTGGCAAGAACTAATCGGTAAATTTACAGGAAAGTAGGCTGGACCTGCTTTTTTGATGGAGAGAAAATGGCGAAGAAAAATGTAAAAAAACAAGCAATGAGTCTGCTCAGCTTATTGGCTACGATTGTTGTAGTAGCGGGTGGCTATCTTTTAAGTGATAACAAGAGCAGTAACGTTGCTGATTATTCCTATTATGTCAATCAGTCTAAGGCAAGTGAGAGTACACCTAGTCAGGAACTGGCTAGTTCGGTATTGACAGAAGATGTAAAAAAACAACTGGGGAATTCGATTGAATGGAATGGTGCTGGAGCATTTATTATTAACGGGAATCAAACGGATTTAGATGCATCGGTTGCCAGTGTTCCTTATGGTGATAATAAGACTAAAACAGTCCAGGGAGAAACGGTTCCAACAGTAGCCAATGCGCTTTTAGCCAAATCTACACGTCAGTATAAGGACCGTGAAGAAACAGGAAATGGTCGGACTTCTTGGACACCTGCGGGTTGGCACCAGGTCCATGATTTAACTGGAGAATATGACCATGCAGTGGACCGTGGTCACCTCCTAGGTTATGCTTTGATTGGTGGATTGTCTGGTTTCGATGCTTCAACCAGCAATCCTAAGAATATTGCAGTTCAAACAGCTTGGTCCAACCAAGCTAATGACCAAACTTCAACTGGGCAGAATTATTTTGAAAGTCAGATTCGGCGGGCCTTGGATAAAAATAAGCGTGTCCGCTATCGTGTGACCTTGGTGTATGCTGAGAGTGAAGACCTTGTTCCTGTCGGAAGCCATCTAGAGGCAAAAGCAGCAGATGGTAGCCTAGAGTTCAATGTGTTCGTTCCAAATGTGCAGAGTGGCTTGAGTATTAATTATCATAGTGGTGAAATCACGGTGAATCAATAAATAGTCAGACGAATTCTCTCTTGCTAAATCAAATATATCAGACGATTTTCACGTAAAATCGTCTTTTTTTGCGTATAATTAAAAATATTTACAAAAACAGTTGACAAATCATCTGATGAATATTAGAATATAGTTAAAGAAAACGCTTACAACTTTGTCGTAGAAAACATTTAGGAGGAATTTCCAATGGAAAAACATGTTGAGCAACGTGTCGAAGACGTTACTTATAACAAAGCCAAGTTATGGCAAATCATATTATTTGCGATGAACAATTCATCGACGAATATTTACTTGGTTGCCTTTACTTTCGTGACTTATTTATCGACAGGTGTGCTTGGTCTTGCAGCCCTGTTTGTTAGTCAACTCATGGGCTATATTCGTATCTTTGATGGTTTCATTGATCCTACAATCGGAGTTATCATTGATAAAACGGATACTAAGTTTGGTAAATATCGTCCTATCTTGGTTTTGGGGAATATCATTACAGCAGCTTCTCTTTTTATGATGTTAGGTTTAAGTGGAGTTAGTGAGAGTCTCCGTCTTCCTCTATTCATCCTTGTTTTGATTATCCATAAAATTGGTTATTCATTGCAACAGACTATTACAAAAGCAGGACAAGTTGCGCTTACCAATGATCCAAAGCAACGTCCAATCTTTAATATTGTTGATGGTATTGCCACAACTGTGTTGATGACTGGTAGTCAGGTTGTTGTGTCAGGGACATTGGTTCCGAAACATGGCGGTTTCACTCCAAGTTTCTTCCAAGAATTGTTCCTCGGTGTAGTAGTAATTTCAGCTGTTCTGGGTATTCTTGCTATTATCGGTATTTGGGAGAAAGACAACAAGAAATACTTTGGTCTTGGTGAGAAGACACAAGAAACGAAGTTGAAAGACTACTGGAAAGTTATCAAAGGAAACAAACCTTTGCAGGTTCTTTCAATCTCTGCAGCTTTTGTAAAATTTGTTGCTCAACTGTTTGGAGATTCCGTTATTGGTGTAATGCTTTACGGTATCATCTTCGGTGACTATGCTCTTTCTGGAAAAATGTCCATGCTTTTGATTTTGCCAGGTATTCTTGTAACAGTTGGTGCTGCGCAATTGGCTCGTCGTAAAGGTTTACGTTTTGCTTATATTACAGCGCTTCAACTTGGGATTGCTGGTCTTGTGACCTTGGCAGCAATGCTCTTTTCAGCTAAACCAGGTATATTGGATTTGACAAATTGGAATCTCTACACAATCGGTTTCTTTGTTGTTTATATCATTGCTCGCTACGCATCCAGTGCTCCATCTGGTTTGGTATTGACCATGGGTGCGGATATTACAGACTATGAAACATCAGTATCTGGTCGTTACTTGTCAGGTATGATTGGGACTATCTTCTCATTGACAGACTCAATTGCTTCTTCATTTGCCCCAATGGTTGTTGGATTTGTATTAGCAGGTATCGGTTTTGGCAAAGAGTACCCAACTGTTGAAACAGCATTCTCAACAGATTTGAGAATGGCACTGATTGTCCTGTTGACAGTGATTCCAGCAGCGGTATTGAGCGTATCCTTGTTCTTGATGAAATTCTACAAACTAGACCGTGAAGAAATGGCCCGTATTCAAGAGAAAATTCATGTTATGAAAGCAGCTAAAGATGAAGAGCGCGTGCGTGCGATTGCGAAAAATGTTCCATTATCTGATATGGATTATGTTGATGTAACTCAATATAAGGTTGACCAGTACGATGATAAGTAACTAATTACGAATAACAAATAACTGACCTAGTTGGCGGATTCCAGCTGGGTCTTTCATCTAGGAGGCGGTATGAAAAAAATCTTAGCATTTGGAGAAGTTTTATTGCGGCTATCTCCTCCTCATTATCAGACCTTAACACAGGCCACGAGTTTAGAGTGTCAGTTTGGTGGTTCGGAGTTGAATGTTTTAGCCAGCTTGGCTCAGCTTGGTCACTCAGTCGAGTTGGTGACGGCACTGCCTAAGAATGAAGTGGGAAAAATGGCAGAACACTTTCTCTTTGCAAGGCAGATTGGACAGAAATATGTGATTCGAAAAGAGGGAAGGCTGGGGCTTTATTATTATCAAAAGGGTTTCTCTCTGAGACCTAGCCAGGTGACCTATGACCGTGATTATTCTGTTTTCAGCTTATCCAAGGAAGAAGACTATGATTTGGAGGGGATGTTTGACGGTGTCGATTGGTTTCATGTGAGTGGTATAACGGTCGCTTTGAATCCAGATATTTATCGACTGGCCTTTCGTTTGATGGAAATGGCAAGGGGGCAGGGTGTTAAGGTTTCCTTTGACTTGAATTATCGAGAAAGTTTGTGGTCTTCTTTTGAAGAAGCGAGGGAGAAATTATCTCCTTTTGTAGGTTTAGCAGATATTTGCTTTGGTCTAGAGCCTATTCAACTCTTCAATGAATCTGGTAAAGATGTGAAGGATGAATTGGGGTTGAAGCGCCCTTATGAAAATAAAGAAGTTTTGTTGGCGGTGGTTAAGGGTTTGGCGGAGACTTATTCTTTGCAAAGTCTTGCTTTTACCCAGAGGGAAATGACCTACAATAATGAATATTTGCTGAAAGCATACTTGTATCAAGATGGTATTCTTTATGAAACGGAAAAAGAATCCATTCAAGTTTTGGACCGAGTTGGGACAGGGGATGCCTTTACAGCAGGAATTATTTTGGGTTATTTGCAGGAAAAAACGCCACAGGAAATAGTTGACTTGGGGATGGCTAGTTTTCAATTCAAGCATACTATTGAAGGGGACATTAATGTCATCAGTCAATCAGATATTGATTTGCTATTGAAAAAAGGGTCACGTGAAATAAAACGATAGAAAGAAGGAAAAAGTATGTTGTATCCTATACAAACAAAAACACGCTCAGTTTATTCTTTAAATGGAATATGGGCTTTTAAGCAAGGGAACAATGATGTTCATAGTCTGTTAGATACAGATGAAGTAATGGTTGTACCGAGTTCCTTTAATGATGTTGTTGTCGATAAAGCAAAGCGCCGTTTTGTCGGAGATAATTGGTATGAACTCATGGTGGCTCTCCCTGTCGTATCAGCTGATGAGGAGTTGGTTGTGCGTTTTGGTTCGGTGACGCATCAGGCCAAAGTCTATGCAGATGGCCAGCTAATCGGAGAGCACAAGGGTGGTTTCACACCTTTTGAATGCTTGATTCCATCAAACTTATACGACGCTGACCAATTCCGTTTGACAGTCTGTGCCAATAATGAGTTGAATTACACAACCCTTCCAGTAGGGAATTATAGCGAAGAAGTGGATGAGAATGGTCAAATTGTGAAGACCGTCAAGGAGAATTTTGACTTTTTCAACTATGCTGGTATCCAGCGGACAGTTCATCTCTATAAACGTCCCCAAAATAGGATTGAGGATATTGTTATTCGGACGGAGCTAAATCAAGATTTGACTCAGGCGGTAGTGAATGTTGATGTGAAGACAGTTGGGCAGTACGATTCCATCCGTATGTATATTTTAGATCAAGTGGGACAGGAAGTAGGTCTTCTTGAAAACGGACAAATGGTCATTGAACATCCACGCCTTTGGGAGGTCTTGGGTGCCTATCTCTATACTGCTAAAGTTGAATTATTTGACGGAGAAAACTTGCTAGATACCTACTCAGAACAATTCGGCATTCGTAGTGTTGCGGTTGAAAATGGGCAGTTTTTCATCAATGGAAAACCTTTCTATTTCAAGGGATTTGGTAAACATGAAGATACCTTTATTAATGGTCGTGGTTTCAATGAAGCAGCCAATCTGATGGATTTGAATTTACTGAAGGATATTGGAGCAAATTCTTTTAGGACATCTCATTATCCCTATTCTGAGGAAATGATGCGGCTGGCAGATCGTTTGGGAATCGTTGTCCTTGATGAAGTGCCAGCAGTTGGCCTGTTCCAGCTTTTCAATGCAGCCTTGAATTTGACAGGTGATTCTGAAGAAGTAAAAAATACTTGGGAAGTTATGCAAACCAAGGAGGCTCATGAGCTTGTGATTGATGAATTGATAGCGCGTGATAAGAATCATCCTTCTGTAGTGATGTGGGTTGTTGCCAATGAACCGGCAGGGCATGAAAAGGGAGCACGTGCTTACTTTGAACCTCTGATTCAGCGCATGAGGGACAGAGATCCTTCTGGGCGTCCTGTGACCTTGGTCAATATTATGACAGCAACACCTGATAAGGATGAGGTTATGGATTTGGTCGATGTTGTCTGTCTCAATCGTTACTATGGTTGGTATGTTGCTCATGGTGACTTGAAAGCGGCAGAGAAAGGGCTCCGTCAAGAGTTGGAGACTTGGCAAAAACTTTATCCTGACAAGCCGATTTTGATTACGGAATATGGTGCAGATACTCTTCCAGGTTTGCATTCGATGTGGGATATTCCTTATACAGAGGAATTTCAGGTGGATTACTATGAGATGAACCATCGAGTCTTTGATTCTATTCCTAATTTGGTTGGTGAGCAGGTCTGGAATTTTGCTGATTTTGAAACCACGGTTGGTATCATTCGGATTCAAGGAAATCATAAGGGGTTATTCTCACGGAATCGTCAACCGAAGCAAATTGTTAGAGAAATAAAGAAACGTTGGACTGCCATTCCAAACTACCATTATAAGAGGAAATGAGCTATAATAGTAGCAAATAGAAAGTTGTATTGGAGGACCAAGCACATGGCGAAACCCTTGGTAGAAAAAGCATCGGAACGCTTATTGGAATTGATTTTGGAAAGAGGATATGAAGTTGGTGACAAGCTTCCAAATGAGTATGAATTGGCCCAAGATTTAGAAGTTGGACGTTCGACTGTTCGTGAAGCTGTTCGAAGTTTGGCTACTCGAAATATTCTGGAGGTGCGCCAAGGGTCGGGAACCTATATCAGCTCTAAAAAAGGAGTATCAGAGGATCCCCTAGGTTTTTCTTTGGTAAGAGACCGTGTAAAGTTGACGACAGATTTGTTTGAAGTGCGGTATTTGCTTGAACCGAGAATTGCGGAGCGTGTCGCTCAGTTTGCCTCGGACGAAGATATTGCTCGACTAGAAGAAATTGTCCTTGCTATTGAAGAGGCCGTTGCTGCTGGAGACACGAAGCATCTGGAGTTGGATGTGAAATTCCACTGTATGCTGGCTGAGATGAGTGGGAATCTGGCAATGACTAGTCTGATGCCTGTCATTAATCAATCTATTCATCTGATCAATGAAAACTATTCAAATCGTCAGATGAAATCGGATAGTTTACAGGCCCACAGGAACATCTTAATGGCTATCAAGCAACGCCATCCTGTTGCAGCATATGATAGCATGTTAGCACATATTATATCCGTAAGACAGGTTGTTTTAAGCGAATGGTTCGATAAAGATATGACCTTGCATGGTCTCAATGATCATAAATAGAAATACAAAATAGATTGGGAGTGGGAAAGAACTCGAATGAACAAAAAGAGTTCGTCTT